>JAZRGC010000042.1:0-6534 GCA_045643985.1 Clostridia bacterium | reverse complement strand
AAGTGCAGCAGACAAAGTTGTCGTATCCATCTACACAGCAAGCCCTGCAGTTCTTATCGGCAAAGACGGAGTTGGTGCACAAGAACTCAACAAGGAAGTCAAAGCACTTGTTGCACAAGACAAGAAAGTCAGCGTCAACATCATGGAAGTTAAACACGGAGATGCAGATGCACAACTCGTTGCAGAATCAATCGCAAAGCAACTTGAAAACAGCGCATCATTCCGTCGTAGCATGGAGCAAGCAATGTCAAGAGCAATGAAGGCAGGCGCAAAGGGTATCAAAACCAAAGTCAGCGGACGTCTTGACGGTGCAGAAATCGCAAGAAGCGAGAGTTACCATGAAGGTTCAATTCCCCTTCAAACTCTCCGTGCAGACATTGATTACGGCACAGCAACTGCAAACACCACCTTTGGTGCAATCGGTGTCAAGTGCTGGATCTACAAGGGCGAAGTCCTTGGCAAAAATCCTTTGGAAGGAGGTAACAAATAATGTTGATGCCTAAACGCGTTAAAAGACGCCGTCAATTCCGTGGAAGAATGAAGGGTAAGGCAAACAAGGGCAATATCATCGCATACGGTGAATTTGGTCTTGTCGCACAAGAACCCGCATGGATTACCTCAAACCAAATTGAAGCAGCTCGTGTCGCTATGACAAGATATATCCGTCGTGGTGGACAAGTTTGGGTTGACATCTTCCCTCACAAACCTGTTACAGCAAAACCTGCTGAAACTCGTATGGGTAGTGGTAAAGGTTCACCTGAATATTGGGTAGCAGTAGTTAAACCCGGCCGTGTGATGTTTGAAATCGCAGGCGTTGATGAAGCAATAGCAAAAGAGGCTCTTCGTCTTGCAGCACACAAACTTCCTGTCAAGTGTAAGTTTGTGAGAAAGGCAGACCAAGTTGCCGAAGGCGGTGAAGAATGAAAGCAAAACAAGTACATGAAATGACCGATAAGGAACTTCAAGCAAAACTCAATGAATTGAAGTCAGAACTGTTTTTCCTTCGTTTCAAAAATGCCACCAACCAATTGACAAATCCCATGGTCCTTGTTGAAACAAGACGTGACATCGCACGTATCAAGACCGTCATTCGTCAAAGAGAACTTGCCAACCAAAAGGCAAACGACTAAGCGGAGGGTATTATGGAAGAAAGAAATCTTAGAAAAGAAAGAGTGGGTCTTGTTACAAGTGACAAGATGGACAAAACTGTTGTCGTCGCAATCACAGAAAGAATCAAACACCCCCTCTATAAGAAGATCGTTAGCCGCACAAAGAAGTTGAAGGCACATGATGAAAACAATGCATGTGGCATCGGCGACAAAGTGCGTGTTGCAGAAACACGTCCTCTTTCAAAGGACAAATGCTGGCGCGTAGTAGAAATTATCGAAAAGGCCAAATAAGGAGAGCGCTATGATTCAACCACAAACAAGACTTAAAGTTGCCGACAACAGCGGCGCAAAAGAAATTATGTGTATCAGAGTTCTTGGCGGTTCTTTCCGTAGAAGCGGAAACATTGGTGATGTCATCGTTGCATCAGTCAAATCCGCAATTCCCGGTGGCAAAGTTAAGAAAGGCGACGTCGTAAAGGCAGTCATCGTTCGTACACACTTTGGTATCCAACGTCAAGATGGCAGTTCGATTAAATTTGACGACAACGCAGCAGTCATAATCGACAACCAAAAGCAACCCCAAGGCACTCGTATCTTTGGGCCCATTGCAAGAGAACTTCGTGACAAAGACTACATGAAGATCATCTCTCTCGCACCCGAAGTGCTGTAAGGAGGATAATATGGCAAAAATGAACGTCAAAAAAGGTGATAACGTCATGGTTATCGCAGGAAAAGATAAAGGCAAAGCAGGCAAAGTCCTCAAAGTTCTCCCCGAAGAAAATAGAGTGTACGTTGAAGGCATCAATATCGTTTCCAAGAGCAAGAAACCCAGAAATGCACAAGACAAGGGCGGCATCTTGAAACAAGAAGCAGCAATCGACGCATCAAACGTTATGCACATCTGTGCAGCATGTGGTGAAGTCGTCAGAGTCCGTCACACAAAAGAAGAAAACGCAAATGGCGAATTGAAATCAGTCCGTATCTGCGCAAAGTGTGGTGCATCTCTTGAAGAAAAGTCTTCAGCCAAAAAGGCAGCAAAGAAGGCAGCAAAATCAAAGGCTAAGAAAGCCGAGAACAACTAACCCGGAGGTATAAACTGTGGCAGATAAGAAAAATCAGGTTGCTAACACACCTGCAACCGATAATGGTGCCGAAAGATACAGATTGAGAACGATGTATCGTGAAGAAGTCGTTCCTGCTCTCGTAAAGCGTTTTGGCTACAAGAATATCAACGAAGTTCCTCGCCTTGAAAAGATCGTCCTCAATATGGGACTTGGTGATTGCAAAGACAACAGCAAATCACTCCAAATCGCAGTTGCAGAACTCAACCAAATCGCAGGTCAAAAACCCGTGATCACAAAAGCAAAGAAGAGTGTTGCAAACTTCAAGGTCAGAGAAGGAATGAATGTCGGAGCAAAAGTTACACTTCGCAATGAAAGAATGTATGACTTCTTCGACAAGTTTGTGTCCATAGCACTCCCCAGAGTGCGTGACTTCCGTGGTGTCTCTGCAAAGTCATTTGACGGCAGAGGTAACTATGCACTCGGTGTCAAAGAACAACTCATCTTCCCCGAAATTTCATACGACCAAATCGAAAAGGTCCGTGGTTTCGATATTTGTATCGTTACAACTGCAAAGACCGACGAAGAAGCTCGTGAACTTTTGAGATTGATGGGCATGCCCTTTGCAAAGTAAGGAGGAACAGTTTGTATGGCTAAAACTTCACAAAAAGTAAGACAATCAAGACCGCAAAAATTCTCAACAAGAGAATATACACGTTGCAAGATTTGTGGACGTCCCCACGCGGTTCTTAGAAAATACGGCATTTGCAGAGTTTGTTTCCGTGACTTGGCATACAAAGGCCAAATCCCCGGAGTCAAAAAGGCAAGCTGGTAAAGGAGGAACAATAAATGACAGACCCTATTGCAGATATGCTTACTAGAATCAGAAATGCATTGACCGCCAAGCACGAAACAGTTATTGTTCCTGCATCAAAAATCAAAGTGGCAATCGCAGATATACTCGTAAGAGAAGGTTACATCAAGAGCTTTGAAATCGTTGAAAAGGAAGTTCAAAATGACATCCTTATCACACTCAAATATGCACCCGTCAAGGGCCTCAAAGTTGTGACAGGTCTCAAGAGAGTTTCAACACCTGGTCTTCGCGTTTACGCAGACGTGGATAATCTCCCCAAAGTTTTGAACGGAATGGGTATTGCAATCCTTTCAACAAACAAGGGTATCCTCACAGACAAAGAAGCCAGAGAACAAAAAGTGGGCGGCGAAGTGCTTGCTTACGTTTGGTAGGAGGTAGAATATGTCTCGTATCGGTAGAGCACCCATTACAATCCCCGCTGGTGTGACAATTGAGAACACAAACAATCTCATCACAGTGAAAGGCCCCCTCGGCACACTCACACAACAAGTTGACAGTTCAATCACAGTGAGAGTTGACGGAAACGTCCTTCTCGTTGAACGTCACAGTGATGACAAACAACACCGTGCACTCCACGGTTTGGATCGTGCACTTCTCAACAACATGGTCACAGGTGTCACAAAGGGCTTTGAAAAGCACCTCATCGTTGCAGGCGTTGGTTACAAGTGCCAAGCAACAGACACAAAACTCACCATGAGCATTGGTTTCTCACACCCCGTTGAATTTACAGCACCCGCAGGCATCACATTCGCAATGGCAGCACCCCTTGAAATCGTTGTCAAAGGCATTGACAGACAACTTGTTGGTCAAATGGCAGCAACAATCAAGGCAGCAAAACCCGTTGAACCTTATCACGGATATGGCATCCATTACAAAGACGAAGTTGTCATCCGCAAGGAAGGCAAAACAGCCGGCAAGTAAGAGGTGAAATATGATTAATAAGAAAGATAAAAATACGGATAGAATCATCCGTCACGAAAGAGTAAGACGTAATATCAAACCCGGCACAGCAGAATGCCCTCGTCTTTCAGTTTATCGTAGCACAAACCATATTTACGCCCAAATTATCGACGACACAGTTGGCAACACACTTTGTGCAGCATCAACAGTTGAAAAGGCAATTGCAGCAGACGTTGCAGAACTTACAAAGGTTGAAGCAGCAAAAGTCGTTGGCAAGGCAGTCGCTGAAAAGGCAATAAAACTCGGCATCACAAAAGTCGTGTATGACAGAGGCGGATATCTCTACACAGGTAGAGTTCAAGCACTCGCAGACGGCGCAAGAGAAGCCGGTCTTGTGTTCTAGGAGGCAGAAAATGGCAGAACAACGCGATAATAGAAAAAGAATGAACAATAGAGAAGACGACGGTCTCAACAGCAAACTTATTGCAGTCAACCGCGTCACAAAAGTTGTCAAAGGTGGACGTAACATGCGTTTCAGCGCACTCGTAGTAGTGGGCGATGGCGCAGGCAAAGTTGGTCTTGGCATGGGCAAAGCAGCAGAAGTGCCCGAAGCAATCGAAAAGGCAACACAACTTGCAAAGCGTAACATGGCAACAATCGCACTCAAAGACGGCACAATCCCTCACCAAACAACCGGCAAGTTCGGTCGTGGACAAGTTCTTCTTCTCCCCGCAGAAACCGGTACTGGCGTTATCGCTGGTGGTGCAGTCCGTGCAGTCCTTGAAGCAGCAGGCGTGAAGGATATCAGAACCAAATCACTCGGTTCAAACAATCCTATCAACTGTGCAAAGGCAACACTTGAAGGACTTTGCTCACTTCGTAATGCAGATCTCATCGCAAAACTTCGCGGTGTAGACGTTGAGGGCTAAGGAGGTTATTATGGCAGCAAGAAAGAAAGTTGAAACTCCCGAAGTCAAGAAAATCAAAGTCACTCTCATCAAGTCAACAATCGCATGTCTTAAGAATCAAAAGGCAAACGTTGAAGCACTCGGTCTTCACAAGATCGGCAGCTCAAACACTTTTGACGATACACCTATCGTAAGAGGCATGATCAAGAAAGTTTCTCACCTTGTCAAGGTTGAAGAAATCTAAGGAGGCAATATGAATATTCAAGATTTGAGACCTGCAGAAGGCGCAAAATCCTCCGTCAAGAGAGTTGGCCGTGGCATCGGCTCAGGTATGGGCAAAACTTCAACCCGTGGTCATAAAGGCCAATGGGCAAGAAGTGGTGGTGGCGTTCGCCCTAACTTTGAAGGCGGCCAAATGCCTATGACCAGAAGAATCCCCAAATTCGGATTCAACAACAAACAATTTGCACACGTTTACAACTGTGTCAACATCGATGTCCTCAATCGCTTTGAAGATGGCGCAACAGTCGGCATTGATGAACTCGTTGCAAGTGGCATCATTAAGAAAGTTGAAGCTTATGGACTCAAAGTTCTCGGCAACGGAACTCTTGAAAAGAAACTCACCGTCAAGGCAAACAAATTCTCAGCATCAGCAGTTGCAAAGATTGAAGCCGTCGGTGGCAAAGCAGAGGTAATTGAATAATGTTTGAAACAATAGTCAATGCGTTCAAAACAAAGGAAATTCGCGTCAAAATTTGGCTTACACTTTTGATGCTCTTTGTTTATAGAGTTGGATGTTATGTACCTGTTCCTGGTATTAATGCAGAAAGCATTTCAGCAATGCTTGGCAAAACTGGAGATTTCCTTGGTATTTTGTCCATGATCACCGGTGGATCTCTTGCACAAGCAACATTGTTTTCACTGGGCATCCTCCCATTCATCAACGCATTCATTATCATGCAACTTCTCACTTTGGTCATTCCTGCACTTGAAAGAATGTCCAAGGAAGGAGAAGAAGGCAGAAACAAACTCACCCAAATCACAAGATACTTTGCAATTGGTCTTGCAGTGATCCAAGCAATCGGTATCGTGGTTGGTATGAAGGGTGCAATCTCAGGCGTATTCACATTCGAAGCAGGCTGGGAACATCCTTACCTCACAATGGCTGGCATCATTATCCTTCTTGTGGCAGGCAGTATGATGTGTATGTGGCTCAGTGAAAGAATCACAGAGTACGGAATCGGCAACGGCACATCACTCATCATCTTTGTTGGTATCCTTGCAACAGCAGGCACAACAATGGCAAATGCATTCAAGATGGTTGGTGAAGAATGGACATATATCTGGAATATCCTCGGATTTATCCTTATCGTTGTGGGCATCTTCTTCTTCATCGTCTTCGTTGACCTTTCAGAAAGAAGAATCACAGTGCAATACAGCAAGCAAATCAAGGGCAACAAAATGTATGGTGGACAAACAACATACATCCCCATCCGTGTCAACGGCAGTGGTGTTATGCCCATGATCTTTGCAAGTTCATTGCTCACATTCCCACAAATGATCATGGCATTGTTCTTCCCCACAAGGGAAGGATATGCATGGGACAGCCAAAATATGGGTTCAGGCACATGGGTATATTACCTGTTTATGGTAATTTTGATTGTGTTCTTTGCATATTTCTA
>JAZRGC010000041.1:0-4645 GCA_045643985.1 Clostridia bacterium | reverse complement strand
TCCTTTATCCAAGCGAAGTTATACTCATGGATGAGCCATTAAAAGCCCTTGACACAACCCTTCGTCATAGACTCCTTCAATGGCTTTTCCGTCTTGACGAAATCACGGAAAAGACAATCATTTTGGTCACTCATGCAATTGACGAATGCTTGTTGTCTGCCGACAAATATATGGTCATTGGTGGCAAACCTGCAAACATTGTTTTGGAAGGATATATTGACACTGAAAAGAAATCAAGGGCATTGACTGACGAAAATCTTGTTGGAGTGAGAAATGCTTTGCTCAATGCAATTTGACTGACAAAATACATATAGTTTTCAAAAGCACGTCAATTTGCTTGACTATATTTTGATTTGTGTTATAATAAAGAAACTTTATGTCATATACACGTAGGCACCATATTGGCGTGTGTGGATGTAAAAATCAACATCAGGAGAACTGAACATGAAAGAAGGTATTCATCCCGATTACCATACCGTAACCGTCATTTGCGCTTGCGGTCACACATTCCAAACAGGCACCACAAAGAAGGGTGACGAACTCAGAGTTGAAATTTGCTCAAAGTGCCATCCTTACTTCACTGGCAAACAAAAACTGGTTGACACCGGTGGCCGTGTTGATAAGTTCAAGAAGAGATACAATCTCGACTAGTTTGGAAGAAATGCAGTCGCCAAATGGTGACTGTATTTTGCTTTTTTTGGGGATTTTATGGCAAAAATGAAAAAAGATAAGGTCAAAAAAGAGAAATCTTGTGCAGTACGTCGCACTTCAATCGGTGGTCAAGCCGTCCTTGAAGGCGTCATGATGAAGGGCGAAACTGTTGTTGCAACAGCAGTGCGCACCGAGGCAGGAGAGATTACCGTTGAGAGCAAAAGGGTGAAAAGTCCCAAGGAGCGCAACGTGTTTTTCCGTCTGCCTTTTGTGAGAGGTGTTGTCAATCTCATCACACAACTATTTGACGGTATGCGCATTTTGATGCGCTCTGCAGAAGTCTATGGCGACTTTGCCGAGCCTAGCAAGATGGAAAAGAAAATTGCAGAAAAGTGCAAAATCAATCCTATGAATTTGGTTTTGGGATTTTCGCTTTTCTTTGGTGTTGCATTGGCAATTTTGCTTTTTGTATTCACACCAAATGCTCTTGCAGGTCTTATCTGCAAAATCCCTGCAATCGCAAATCACTCACTCTACAGTTTGTGGTACAGTTTGATTGAAGGTGGCATTATGCTTGTTGTGTTTGTCATCTACATATTGTTCTGCACCTTGATGAAAGACGTCCGTAGAGTGTTTATGTATCACGGAGCAGAGCACAAAGTCATCAGTTGCTATGAGCACGGACTTGAACTCACTGTTGACAATGCAAAGACAATGTCAACACAACATAGTCGTTGTGGCACAACATTTATGTTTATTGTCCTTATGGTCAGCCTTGCAACCTTTACACTCATCAACTGGGGTATTGGCGCAGACGGACTTGGATGGTTGAGAGCAGGAGATGCACCTGTTGATTTTATCATCAACATACTCATCAAAACTGCATCAAAACTTGTGTTCTTGCCTGTTGTTGCAGGGGTTTCATACGAAATCTTGAAACTGCTTGCAAAGTCGGATTGTTTGTTTGTGCGCATATTGCGTGCTCCCGGCATGTGGCTTCAAAAACTCACAACCAAAGAGCCCACTGATGATATGCTTGAAGTCAGCATTACAGCATTCAAGACAGTGCAGGAACTTGAAGCAGATCCAACCCTTCCCACAACCAAGTTTGACATCAAGATGCCCACACCTGTTGCAAGAAAGCGCATTGAAGACAGGGTGAAAGGCATTGATGAAAGTGATGTTGACTGGATTTTGGTTGAAGTTACTGGCAAAACACGTAGCGAAGTGAAAGGTCTTGACAGACTGACAGCAACGGAATATGACAATGCAATGAAGATTGCTGACAAAATGGCAGATGGCACGCCTTTGCAATATGCCCTTGGCAACACAGAGTTTTATGGCATTCAACTTTCGGTCAATAACAATGTGCTTATCCCTAGACCTGAAACTGAATTGCTTGCAGAAAAGGCAATAAGTCTTGTCAAAGACAAGGGGTATGAAAAAGTGCTTGATATTTGCACAGGCAGTGGCGCAATTGCAATTGCCATTGCCAAAAATACAACGGCAGAAATCACTGCAAGCGACATATCATCAAGTGCTCTTGAAGTGGCAAAGGCAAATGCATTGACAACAGGGGCAAATGTGAAGTTTGTTGAAAGTGATTTGTTTGGCGCAGTTGAAGGAAAGTTTGATCTCATCACTGCAAATCCCCCCTATATTCCTTCGGCAGACATTGAAACTCTTGACAAAAAAGTGAAAGATTTTGAGCCTAGACTTGCCCTTGATGGTGGAGTTGACGGACTTGACATTTACAGAAGAATTGCAGAAAACCTTGACAACTATCTTGCCGAAAATGGAACAATGCTTTTGGAATTTGGCATTGGACAAGAGAAGGCAATGAAGGACATATATCAAGACTACAATGTGGAAATCATCACTGACCTTGAAGGCATTGATCGCATTGCAGTTGTCACAAGAAAAAACTAATATTTTACATTTGGAGAAAATATGAAAATATCAGCAGGTATGCTCTCAAAACTTGACAAAATCAAGGTGAGATACAATGAAATAGGCGAGTTGCTTTCAAAGCCCGAAGTCATCTCCGACCAAAAGAAATTTAGAGAACTGGGCAAGGAACTTGCAGGACTTACACCTATTGTAGAGTGCTATGATCTCTATTCTTCACACAAAAAGCAATTTGAAGATTGTGAGGAATTGCTTTCAATTGAAACCGACCCCGATATGCGTGATCTTCTCAAAGAAGAACAAAACGGACTTCGTGACACTCTTGAAGAAGATGAAAACAATCTCAAAATTGCCCTTCTTCCAAAAGACCCCAACGAGGACAACAATGTTATTGTGGAAATCCGTGGTGGCGCAGGTGGCGAAGAAGCAAGTTTGTTTGGCACAGAACTAATGAAGATGTACTATCACTTTGCCGATGCAAACAGATGGAAGGTTGAAGAAATCAACATCAATATGACCGAACTTGGTGGTGTCAAGGAAGCCGTGTTTATGATCACAGGCAAGGGCGCATATGGCAAACTCAAGTTTGAAAGTGGTGTCCATCGTGTGCAAAGAGTGCCTGAAACCGAATCACAAGGCAGAATCCACACATCAACAGTTACAGTTGCAGTGCTTCCTGAAGCCGAAGACGTTGAAATCGTCATTGAAGAAAAAGACTTGAAGATTGACACCTATCGCAGTTCAGGCGCAGGTGGACAACACGTCAACAAGACGGAATCTGCAATTCGTATGACACACTTGCCCACAGGCATTGTTGTTGAGTGCCAAGATGAACGAAGCCAAATCAAGAATAGAGAAAAGGCAATGAAGGTTATGAAGTCACGTCTTTATGACCACTTCCAATCACAAGCCGACAAGGAATATGCCGAAGCACGTCGTGCACAAGTTGGCACAGGGGATAGAAGTGAACGTATAAGAACATACAACTTCCCCCAAGGTAGAGTGACAGACCATCGTATTGGATTCACACTTTATTCTCTCGACAAGTTTATGCTTGGGGATATGGACGAAATGATTTCGGCACTTCAAATCGCAGTGCAAAACAAACTTCTTGAAAACGTAGAAGAATAGGAAAACAAAAATAAAATTAGGACTTGAATTTTGGTTATATTTTTTGTAAAATATAATCAGAGGTGAAAAATGATACAACTTATTACTGGAAACAAAGGCACAGGCAAAACAAAAGCAATCATTGACATAGCCAATGATCACGTTGAAACAGCAAAGGGTGACATCGTATTTTTGACAGATACAGACAGATACATGTACTCACTCCGTTATCAAATCCGTGCAATCAACACAAACGATCTCAAACGTGGCACAGAGCCCAACGTCCGTGAAGATATGCCTGTTGGTTATATCTATGGTGTCCTTGCAGGCAATCACGACATCGAAAGCATGTATATTGACGGTGCACATCGTATGCTTGGCAAAGACGTAAGCGAAATGGAACATTTCTTTATGGACCTTGAAGAAATCGCAGAAAAGACTGACACCAAGTTTATTGTGACAGTAAGCCAAGAAGACGAAGAACTTCCTGCATTTCTTAACAAATACACAGCATAGTTTTTTTGGACGTATGAAATACGTAAGCACAAGAAATACAGGCGAGTTTTACTCTGCGCCTGAAACCATAGTCAAAGGCATTGCAAATGACGGCGGATTGTTTGTTCCGTCGTCTTTTCCCACAATTGACGGCAATTTTATAACTGAGTTTGAGGAATTGTCCTATCCTGAGAGAGTGGCAAAAGTCCTGCATCTCTATATGGATGAGTTTTCATACGATGAGTTGTTGTCATATGCCAACAAGGCGTACTCACGTTTTGATGGCGATCCTTGTCCTGTTGTAAAAATTGAGGAATCACTTTTTGTGATGGAATTGTGGCACGGCCCTACATCAGCGTTTAAGGATATGGCACTGCAAATTTTACCTCATCTGCTTACAAAGTCTTTGAAAAAGACAGCAGAGGGCAAAGAAGCTGTAATTCTTGTTGCAACATCGGGAGATACAGGTAAAGCTGCATTA
>JAZRGC010000040.1:0-2148 GCA_045643985.1 Clostridia bacterium | reverse complement strand
CCTGTTGCAGGATATATGATGGCAAAACGTGGCATGAAACTCTTTGCTGTGCACTTTGCATCCCCTCCATACACCTCAGACAAAGCAAAAGAAAAGGTTGTGGAATTAAAAGAGATTATGGAAAGATATGCAGGCAAAATCAAGTTGTATGTCGTACCATTTACTGATATTCAAATGGAAATCCACAAATCTTGTCCTAGTGAGTTTATGATCACTATTATGCGCAGATATATGATGCGAATTGCAACAATTCTTGCTGAAAAAGAAGATTGCAAATCTATCGTTACTGGAGAAAGTCTTGGACAAGTTGCTTCACAAACTGTTGAAAGTATGACTTGTACAGGTGCAACAACATATATGCCCATTTTCAGGCCACTGATTGGATTTGACAAGGAAGATATTATGACCCTTGCAAAGAAAATCGGCACTTTTGAAACATCAATTTTGCCTTATGAAGACTGTTGTACAGTATTTTTGCCTAAGAGTCCAGCAATCAAGCCTCGTTTGAGCGTTGTAGAAAAGGCAGAAGAAGCAATGAAAGAGATTGGCGAAGAACTTGTCAAGAAAGCAATTGACAACGTAGAAATCATTTAAAGAAGGCAAGAAACTAAAAGTTATAATATAAAGTGGGCTCAATTTGAGCCCACTTTTTAAATTAAAATCGTTTTAGTGCATACACCAACTACGTTTGATTGTCCTTTTGGATAAGCAATGAGTGTGTATTCTATGGGGAAACCATATAGTGTAGGTCTGTCATAAATTCTAATATTATTCCTGCCATTATATTCACCAACAATTTGTTTGCCCAAGATGTCCTTTCTTATTAGTTTATAAGTGTATATTTCATCTGCATCAAAATTGATTTCGACCATATTTTTGTCATTGTTGACATTTATAGAAAACTTTAAAGGACATTTTTCAAAAAGCGATATTGCATAATTAGACTGTTTAGATTGCTTGAAATATTCATATTTGATATAGTTTTTGGGAGTGTGATTTGTTGCCCTTGCCACCTGCATAAGTTTTTGGGTGGAGTAAACGTCAACTGGCACTTTTATGATGGTGCTAGGTGTGTTTGTACCACTAATGAATAACTCTTTAGGCATGTTTTTTGATAAGTCGCTCCAAATATTATAGGCATGTTTTGTGGGGTGTCCACCACCTGTTTCGTTGATCGCATCTCCATGCCATACAACTATGGTAAATTTATCGTTGAAACTTACATTCCATCCGTCAGTATTGGTGTTGTTTGATGATACAGTGCCTGTTTTTGATGCTACGGAAAATGGCAGAGCAGACAAGGTTTTTGCAGTGCCGTGTTGTGCCGTGTCAATAAGACAGTCACGTATAAGAAAAGCAGTTTCTTTTGATATAATTTGGTTTTCTAATGCTTTGTGTGTATAGATTTTTTTGCCATTGTCAACGATATAGCGCAGGAAAGTGGTGTTTTTCATTTTGCCACCATTGCTAAATATGGTATATGCTTTTGCGATCTGCAAAGGGTTTTGTCCCTTAGTGGTTGCTCCAAGTGCCAATGTTAGATTTTTGTCATTTTCGCATAAAGACATGCCAAATTTAGTTCCGTATTCATACATAGTTGTTTCGCCAATATATGTGGCAACCTTGACTGCAACAGTGTTTGATGAATGTTTTATGGCATCACGCACATTTGATATTCCAACATATTTATCTCCATAATTTTTGGGCGTCCAATTGCCAATTTTAATTCTTCCATCATCAATTGGTGTGGCAAGTGTAACAATGTCTTTTTCAAGTGCAGGAGCATAGACAAGCAGTGGCTTCAAAGTTGAGCCACCCTGACGGGATATTTCATATCCAAGTGATGAGTTGTAGGCAAGGACAAAGCCTGTTGTATTGTCAATGACAATAGATGAATTGGGAATGTTTTGATTTGAGAAATTGCTGGTTAGATTGCTGTTTTCTTCTAGTAGTGATTGAATTTCAGGGTTGAAAGTTGTGTATATTTTTAAGCCTGAATTGTCAAGTTGATATTTGGTGATGTTCAGTTTTTGGCACGCTTCTTCAATTGCTTTTGCAACGTAAAATTTGTGTAAATTCTTGTTCTCATTTGGCAAAATTGTCATATTTTCATTTGTGGCATCAACCATTTGAGAAAAGTCGGAGGCC
>JAZRGC010000039.1:0-7778 GCA_045643985.1 Clostridia bacterium | reverse complement strand
TTATGCCACTTGTCGCTTGGTGAATTTTGAGTGGACCACCAGCGACTGGCGTACTTTTGTCTGGTGCTCAGTATTCGATTTCTCGCAATGAGTGGCGACGCGATTAAAAATCGCTATTCCGTCGCTCACTCCTTACGCGTTTGTAACTTCGTAACAAGTTAGTGCTTGTATGAGAACGCCACGAATGAGTGAGTGCTTATATAAGAACCCCACAAATGAGTGAGTGCTAAAATATCAACCACAACTGAGCGCAAGCGAAATATCACGAAATCAAAGATTTCTTTTCACTAAAAAAAACAGACCTTGCTTGGCCTGCTTTTTGATAGGCGCTAAATAGCAAACACTAAACTTATTACTGCTCTAAACATTTTTTAGGAACGCTTAAAAACTGCGATATTTTGATGCATATCAAGAAAGAAAAACCCACAGGATTCGTGGCGTACTGACGTACGTGAGAGGCCTGTGGGTTGCATCTGCCGATGATAGGCGCTAAATAGCGCAGTTTTTAATCCAGTTCGAAGGCGCCGGTATATAACTGATAATACCTTCCCTGCTTTGCAATAAGTTGATCGTGGTTGCCACGTTCAATGATTTCGCCATGTTCAAGGACCAATATCATATCGGCGTTGCGCACGGTGGAAAGTCGGTGAGCGATGACAAAGACTGTTCTGCCTTGCATAAGTTTGTCCATGCCTTGCTCAATGAGTTTTTCGGTGCGAGTGTCGATGCTGCTGGTTGCTTCGTCCAGAATGAGCACAGGGGGATTGGCGACTGCTGCACGTGCGATTGCAAGGAGTTGTCTTTGTCCTTGACTGAGATTTGCGCCATCGCCACTGAGCATTGTATCATAGCCTTGGGGCAAGTGGGAGATGAAATAGTGGGCATTGGCAAGTTTGGCTGCATTTTCCACTTCTTCATCGGTTGCATCAAGTTTGCCGAATCTTATATTGTCACGGACTGTGCCTGTGAAAAGGTGTGTGTCTTGGAGCACCATTGCCATTGAGCGCCTGAGATCGTCCTTTTTGATTTTGGTGATGTTGATGTTGTCATATCTTATCTTGCCTTCATTGATGTCATAGAAACGATTGACAAGGTTTGTGATGGTTGTTTTGCCTGCGCCTGTTGATCCGACAAGAGCAATCTTTTGTCCGGGGAGTGCTTCAAGATTGATGTTTTTCAGCACTGTTTTTTCGGGCACGTAACCAAAGGTTACGTTTTCGAACTCAACTTCACCTTGCCACTTGACGTATGTGGTGCTGTCGTCTGCTTTGTGATAGTGTTTCCATGCCCATGTGCCTGTATATTCGGCGCATTCCACAATATTGCCATTTTCGTCTTCTTTTGCATTGACAAGGGTGACATAGCCTTCGTCTTCTTCGGGAGTTTGGTCAAGAAGATTGAATATACGCTCTGCCCCTGCAAGTGCCATCATAATGCCGTTGATTTGTTGTGCCATTTGTGAGATGGGAGCATTGAATTGACGTGAGTATTGCATGAATGACACAAGATAGCCCCATTGCAAGCCCATAAAGCCTGTTGATGCCATAATTGTGCCGATCACTGCTGTCATTGTATAGTTGATATAACCAAGGTTGCCCATGATTGGCATAAGGACGTTGGCATAGGTGTGGGCTTTCTTTGATGCATAGTGCAATGCTTCGTTGCGCTCATCAAAATCCTTCTTCTCTTGGTCTTCGTGGCAGAATACCTTGACGACTTTGAGTCCTTCGATATGTTCTTCAACATAGCCGTTGAGTGCGCCTACACGCATTTGTTGGTTCATAAAGTGCTTGCCACTCTTGCCTGCGATGAACTTTGTGATGAATGTTGCAACCACAATGAGCAATACTATGCACAATGTCAACACGGGGTTGATGACCATCATCATAACAAATATGCTTACAACTGTCAGCACGTTGGATATGATTGAAGGCAGTGCCCCTGACAAAAGTTCACGCAAGGTGTCAGTGTCGCTGGTGTACAGGCTCATCAATTCGCCATGGGTGTGGGTGTCAAAATACCTGATGGGCAAACGTTGGAGTTTGGTGAAGATTTCATCACGTACGTTTTGGAGCACTTTTGAACTGACGTACATAATTGAGTAGTTGTAAAGGTAGTGCATAAGCGCACCTGCGATATAGACACAGGCAAGGGCGATGACTATCCCACCAAAATCATTCATTGTCACTTCTGCTGCACGGGCTGCATAGATGGCATCGTGAACCATGCCTGCTTTGTAGGCAAGAGGCAAAATGTATTCGTTGGTGATGTGACCAAGAAGATAGGTGCCACCAACACTGCATCCTGTGTGTCCAACAAGACAAAGAAGGATGAATACAAGCCTTGCTGCGTAGGGCTTGAGATAACCAAAAATTCGTTTGAGGGTTTTTGCAGGGTTTTGTGCTTTCATAGCCTTGCCACCGTTCATCATAGGCTTTTTGTCAGTCTTCATTTTAGCCATCGATGTCACCCCCTTTTTGTGAATTGTAAATATCTTGATAAATCTCGCTTGAAGCAAGAAGATCGCTGTGTGTGCCAATTGCTTCAATCTTGCCGTTGTTCATAATTATGATGCGATCGGCATCTTCAACTGATGCAATTCTTTGTGCGATGATGAGCACTGTTGTATCGCCAAATTCTTCCTTGAGCCCTGCTCTAATTGAAGCATCGGTTGCAGTGTCAACTGCTGATGTGGAATCGTCAAGAATCATCACTTTTGGACGTTTAAGCAATGCTCTTGCAATGGTTAACCTTTGTTTTTGTCCGCCGGACACGTTGACACCACCTTGACCAAGTTCGGTTTCATAGCCATCTGGGAAGGACATTATGAAGTCGTGAGCCTGTGCAACTTTGGTGGCATGGATCATTTCTTCTTCGGTTGCATTGGGGTTGCCCCACAAAAGATTTTCACGGATTGTGCCACTGAAAAGAACATTCTTTTGAAGCACCATGCCAACAGCATTTCTAAGGTTTTCAATCTTGTATTCCTTGACGTTGACACCACCAACTTTCACCTCGCCATTGAAGGCATCATAAAGGCGTGGAATCAATTGGACAAGGGTTGTCTTTGCACTGCCTGTGCCACCGATGATGCCGATTGTTTCGCCACTCTTGATGTGCAAATCAATGTTTTCAAGGTTGAGCACATCGGGGTTTTTGCTGTATGAAAAATCCACATCACAAAAATCGATGCTTCCGTCTTGGGGCTCGATATCTTTTGAATCTTCGTTGTCTGCAATGTCGATGACTTCGTCAAAAATTTCGCTTATACGTTGCATTGATGCTCTTGACATTGCAATGTTGATGAGTATGATTGCCACCATCATAAGTGACATCATAATCTGCATTGAATAGTTGAGGAATGCTGTCAAGTCGCCAACTTGCATACCACCAGCAACGATATCTCTGCCACCAAACCAAATGATGCAAATGTTGATGCAGTAGATGAGAATGTTCATAAGGGGGAATGCTGTGACCATAACTTTTTCTGCCGAAAGTTGCAGTTTTTGTACGTTTGCACTGACCTTTGTAAACTTCTCTATTTCATAGTCTTCTCTCACGAATGCTTTGACTGCACGGACACCAATAAGGTTTTCTTGTGTTGTTTCGTTGAGTTGGTCATACTTTTTGAGCATTTTTTCAAAACGTGGGAAAACTATGCTGATGCCAAGGACAAGACCAAATGCAAGGATGGGCATTGCAACTGCAAATGATATGGACAACGTGGGTTGGATAAGGATTGCCATTGTCAATGCAAGGGACAACATCAATGGTGCACGGACCAATGTACGTATGATCATCATATATGCAAACTGGATGTTGTTGACGTCAGTTGTAAGACGTGTGACAATGCTTGCTGTGTTGTAGTGATCAAGGTTGGCAAAACTGAATTGTTCTATCTTATAAAACAACATTTGTCTTATTTTCATGCCAAAGCCTGTTGATGCTTCGGCTGCAAGTTTGCCAGACATTGCACCACATACAAGTGCCAAAACTGCAAAAACCAGCATTATCGCACCACAAATAAGGACAAAATGCATTCGATTGTCCACTGTGAATACGGGGATTTTTGAGTTGGCAAGTTCCAAATGGAATGTGAATTCCGTTGCCTTTGAATCCATGCCTACGTTGAGAATTTGTGTCATGACAAGAGGAATCAAGACATCAAACACAACTTCGATGGCCACAAGCAATGCTGTGAAGAATGAAGGCACTTTGTAGTCCTTCACACAGGACAGAAATTGACCCATAGCATACTTGCTTATCTTCTTCTTTTCCTTTTTGATTTTTTCTTTTTTCATATTTTCCTCTGTGCTATTGCACCAAATAAATTTTCTGAGTTGAGTGAGATGCGAGCAAACAGGCTTTGCCCAACTATACTCTACTTTTCAAGAAGCTCAAGCATATTTGCCTTTACCTTGTCATAGACGGCATAAAATGCATCAAGTTCTTCGTCTGTGATTCCGCTGGTGATCTTTGCCTCTGTTTCGTGAAACTCTTCAAAAACACGCTTGCTGATTTCCTTTGCCTTGTCGGTGAGGATCAATTTTTTGAGTCTTCCGTCTGTTTCAACAGCCTGACGAATGATGAGCCCATTGGTTTCCATCAACTTCAAGGTTTCACTTGCAGTGCTTCTGCGCATTTCAAACACCGCTTCTATATCCTTTTGAAACACGTCACGCTCAGCACTGACATGATAAAGATAGCCAAGAACGTGTCCGTGCATTCCCGTCAAGTTTTCGTATTCCTTGACAACGGGGGATGCTGAATGAATCCTTCTCAAAAGGTTTGACATCCTTTTTACGTCACGACCTATCATTCTTTCCTTTGACAATTTCATATGATTCCTTCTTTTCCTGCCAAAATTCTGCAATTTTGCAGGCTTTGTCTATCATTGCACACCAGTGTAAGTGGGCAACGATACTATTATATTCAACAGACAATTTACTGTCAATGAAATCACGGCAGAAAGTTCGTAAACTAACAAATTTATTTTCCATATTTTAGGACACAATATTTTGCTGTGCTATTTTTTTCAAATAGTTTAAAACTATTTGCCAAATAAGTGCCTTTTGTGATATTATACGCAAGAATTAACACTACTGAAGCATATTTGAAGATTATCTTCAAAATGTGGCAAAGGACACTATGGTTAGAGAAGATTTAAGAAACGTTGCAATCATCGCTCACGTTGACCACGGCAAGACCACTCTTGTTGATGGTATGCTCCGTCAATCAGGCACTTTTAGAGAAAATCAACAAGTGGCAACCTGTGTTATGGACAGTGGCGACCTTGAAAAGGAAAGAGGCATCACCATTCTTGCAAAAAACACATCAATCCACTGGGGCGATGTAAAAATCAACCTTATTGACACCCCTGGACACGCAGACTTCTCTGGCGAAGTTGAACGTGTACTTAAGATGGTCAGTGGCGTGCTTCTTCTTGTAGATGCACAGGAAGGACCTATGCCCCAAACTCGTTTTGTTGTTGAAAAAGCCCTTGAACTTGGACTGAAAATCATCATTGTTGTCAACAAAGTTGACAAACCCGATGCTAGACTTGACGAAGTTGGCGATGAAGTGTTGGAACTTCTCCTTGACCTTGAAGCAGATGATGAGCAACTTATGAGCCCTATCATCTACTGCTCCGGCAAGTCAGGCACAGCCACATTTGACTACAACAACCCTGGCACAGATCTCAAGCCTTTGTTTGACACAATTGTGGACTATATCCCTGCTCCCGAAGGAGAAGATGAAGAAGAACTTCAACTGCTTGTCAGCGCAATCGATTACAACGAATATGTCGGTCGTATTGGCATTGGCAAAATTGAACGTGGCTCAGTGAAGGTCAATCAAGAAATTATGGTGTGTGATTATCACGGACTTTCTCCCTACAAGAGCAAGATTGTCACGCTCTATCAAATTGAAGGATTGAAACGTGTGCCTGTCAACGAAGCAAAAGTTGGCGACATCGTGTGTTTCAGTGGCATTGAAAACATCACAATCGGCAACACTGTCTGCTCTACAAGCAAAATTGATCCTGTTCCTTTTGTTCAAATTGGCGAGCCTACCATTGAAATGAACTTCTCTGTCCACGACAGCCCCTTTGCAGGCCGTGAAGGCAAGTTTGTCACATCACGTCACTTGCGTGATAGACTTTTCAAGGAACTGCTCAAAGACGTTTCTCTCCGTGTTTATCAAACGGAAAATGCCGACACATTCAAGGTTTGTGGCCGTGGAGAAATGCACCTTTCAATCTTGATTGAAACTATGCGCCGTGAAGGATATGAATTTGGCGTTGGCACACCTAAGGTCATCTTCAAAACCATTGACGGAGTCAAGTGTGAGCCTATGGAACGTCTTTTCATTGACGTACCCACTGAATGCACTGGCACAGTTATGGAACGTATGGGCACAAGAAAAGGCGAACTTGTGACTATGACACCTCAAGGAAGCCGTATTAGAATGGAATTCATCATCCCTGCTCGTGGACTTTTCGGCTTCAAGAACGAATTCTTGACAGACACCAAGGGCGAAGGTGTTATGAACCAACTCTTTGACGGCTACGGCCCTTTCAAAGGGCCAATCCCTCGCAGATATACAGGAAGCCTTGTGGCATTTGAAACAGGCGAAGCAGCAACTTATGGCTTGTTCAATGCACAAGACCGTGGCACACTCTTTATCGATCCCCAAACACCCGTCTATGAAGGCATGGTGGTTGGCGTATCACCCAAGGCCGAAGACATCCGTGTCAACGTCTGCAAGCGCAAGCACGTGACCAATATGCGTGCAGCAGGCAGTGATGAAGCACTCCGTCTTAATTCAATCCGCCGTTTCTCTCTTGAAGAAGCAATCGAATTTCTCAATGACGATGAAATGCTTGAAATCACACCCAAAAACGTGCGCATAAGAAAAGTTGTG
Source organism: Clostridia bacterium (assembly GCA_045643985.1). Taxonomy (GTDB): domain Bacteria; phylum Bacillota; class Clostridia; order Christensenellales; family CAG-917; genus RGIG4097. Next base: position 857 of record JAZRGC010000039.1, on the reverse strand, counting down.
CTCTCAGGCGAAATGCGCATGAAGATGGCATTCGGCAAAATCAAAACCGAAGAATAATCCACACACAAAACACAACAAAAAAAGGACTGCTAAGCAGTCCTTTTATTTTTTAGATTTTATTGTTTCAGTTTTCTTCGGGAAGGCTTTCAACCCATTCTCTTGCATCATCAAAGGAATGGAATGTATTCTCCTTGTCATCCACTATTACTTTTACGGGATAATGACAAAAAGCAAGTGCATTGAGCGCTTGCTTTTTGTTGTCATAGTTTTTGTCTTCAAATTGAATCATATTAGATGTTGAGAAGACGGAAGATCTTCTTGTCCTTGATCATAAAGACGATGTCAAGGATCCAGATGATAAGACCAAGACCGATGAGGCGGATAATGCCTGCGACGATTTTGCCTTCCATAAGTCTGGTGATGCCACCAAGAAGCCATGATGTGACGGGAATGATTGTGAGAATCAAACTGAGCCAATAAGGAAGTCCAAAGAAATCACTTTTTGCTTTTGCCATAATTGTATCTCCTTTTTATATTTAAGATGTTTATATTATATCATTATTTACTGCCCGTGTAAATACATATTTTGCAAATTTTTGACATTTATTTCTTTTTGTTGAAAACATGCCGCGCCAATAAAAGCAGGTGTTGCTCTCATTGTATGCTGGTCGGTTGCAAAATATGCTATTTGCAAAATGCAAGCCAATTTCTGCAAGGTTTATTATTTATAATAAAAAAGACACGCTGTTGCGTGCCTTTCTTATTGCTGGACAAATTAGTCTTCCATCATCTTGTTGAGCATTGCCATGATTTGTTTCATGTCATCATCGCCACTGTTGTCTTTTGCAGGTGCTGCT
>JAZRGC010000038.1:0-1842 GCA_045643985.1 Clostridia bacterium | reverse complement strand
AGGCTGTCATATTCCTTTCCACGTGATTCAACAAGGGCTTCGAGTTCATCAATGGATGAAAGTTTTTCGCCAAGATCCTTGATGCGCTCTTTGACAAGTTCATATTCCCCTGCTTGTTGTGAAATTTCAAGTGTCAATGTTTCTACGATTGTTGCAGATTGTTTTGACTTGTCTTCGTTCAATGAAATTTCAATGCGCAATTCTGAAATACGTCCGTTGAGTTTCTCAAGGTTTTCGTCATAGAGTTCAAGATCTCTTGCTCTGTCTTCACGTTGCTTGCGGAGTGAATCAAGGTTTTTGAGAAGACGTTCAAGATTTTGCTTGTGTTGTTCAATTTGTGCTTCTTGTGAGAGAAGACCACTTGTTGCGCTTCTTCTTGAACCACCTGTCACTTCGCCACCACGGGCATAGACTTCACCATCAAGGGTGACAATCTTGAATGAACGGTCATATTTCTTCCAAATACGTTCTGCACTGATCATATTGTCAACGATGACAACGTTGCCAAGGAGTGCGCTGACAAAATCGTCAAACTTAGGCTCGCATTTGACAAGGTCTGATGCGACACCAAGGCATCCTTGCTCATTGAGTGCTTCTCTTTCGTATCCTTGCAGGCTTCTGCGCTTGCAGGCAGTACGTGGACGGAATGTGATACGTCCGTAGTTCTTTTGTTTAAGGTGTGTAATCAGTGCCCCTGCATCTCTTTCATTTTCGACAAGGACATTTTGCATATTGCCACCAAGGGCATATTCAATTGCTGATTCGTATTCCTTGGGGACAACAATAACCTCCGCCATAACACCCAAAATTTTGCTTTGGAGCATGGGATCGTGCTTTGCATCGCCCATAAGTCGCTTGATGGACTCTTGATAACTTGAATACTCGTCTTTTGCTGAGATTGCAAGTTTCAATTGGCTTTCGATATAACCTCTCTTGCTGTTGAGGTTGACTTCGTCCTCATTGATGCCCTTGATTGCTTCTGCTGCATCTGCTTTTTCTGAGAGAGTTTCGTTGTATTCTTGAAGAATGTTTCTCAGTTCCTCACGTCTTGCCTTCATATTGGCATCGGTGATTGCAAGAGATGTGGTTTCTTCATCAAGACGTGCTTTCTTTTCGTTGATGAGTGCAAGAAGGTTTTTGGCTCTTTCTTCATTGACACCCTTTTCTTGTATGTATGCAGATGAGTTGTTTCTAAGGTCACCAAGTTCCTTGATGGCTGAAATGTACTCTGCATTTTTGGTTTCAAGATCGCTTTCGCCACCTGCAATTGAACGTGAAAGCAGTTGCAAACGTTCGTTGCGTTGTTCATAGTCCTTGCTCAGTTCCATAAATTCTCCAAGGACTTGTTCCTTTTTGGCTTCGCAACCACGGATAAGTTCGGCAGAAATGACAAGTTGTGCATCAACTGACTTCAATTCATCATTAAGACGATTTTGCTCATTTTGAAGGTTTGAAATACGTTCCTTCAAGACGTTGACTTGACCTGTAACCTTTTCTGCATCAACTTTCAATGACAAAAGTTCGGCATTTTCTGCATCGTATGTGCTGTCGATGAGTGCGCTTTCGCTCAATGTGGTTTCATATTCCTGCACTGCGCCATTGTATGCAAGTTCCTTTGCCTTCAACTGACGATTGGTTTCATCAATTCTGTCATAGACCTTTTTCTTGATGGACTCGTTGTTTTCGTAGTTGTAGATGTAAAGGTTGACTTCTTGCTTTTTGAGTGCATCTTTCAATTCAAACCACTTCTTTGCAGTTTCTGCTTGACGGCGAAGGGGGTTGATTTGCTTTTCGATTTCTGCAATGACTTCGTTGGCTGTTTGAAGGTTCAAGGCAGTCTTT
>JAZRGC010000037.1:0-3984 GCA_045643985.1 Clostridia bacterium | reverse complement strand
TCTTTGCGCCACATTCGGGGCAGAATTTTGCATCAACTGACACTTTAGCACCACATTTTGCACAATCAACTGTTCTTTGTGGAGTATTGTTCATTGCATTGTTAAGGTTTTGTGCAAAGCCTGCGCCAAGGGCTGAGCCTGTGCCAAGTCCTACGCCAACGCCTGCAAACATACCACCCATGCCGGGGTTTTGGGCTGCATCACGCATTGCTGCAACACTTTCGTATTGTGCATATGCACCCATTTGATCGCCAATGACGCCAAGGGTTGTGCGCTTGTCCATTGCCTTTTCAACATCTTCAGGAAGTTTGAGATTCTTGACGATGACTTCGTCTGCTTCAACACCGAGTTTTTGGAACTTTTCTGCAACCTTGTTTCTCACTGTGTCGCCAAGTTCACGATAGTTTGATGCAAGGTCAAGAGCAGGAATATTGCATTCGCCAAGAAGGTCTGTGAGTTCCATCAAGACGATATCTTTGAGATATTCATGAATCTTTTCTGATGTGTATGAGTGGACTGTGCCAAAGCATTCCTTCATGAATGTTGCAGGATTGCAGACGTGGAATGAGTATTCACCATGACCAAGAAGGCGAATCATGCCAAAGTCCTTATCTCTCATCATAATGGGGTTGGCTGTGCCCCACTTCATATCGATGTATTGTTTGAGGTTGACAAAGTAGATGTCAACTCTATTGGGCATTTCCCATGCATATTTCCATGCTGCAAGTTTGCTGAGCACGGGCACGTTGTCTGTTTCAAGTGTCCATGTGCCTGCTGTGAAAACGTCTGCAATTTGTCCTTGATAGACAAAGATTGCTGCTTGACTTTCACGAACAATAAGTTTTGATTTGTTCATGATTTCATAGCGATCTGGCATGGGGAACTTTTGCACCATTTCATCGTTTGTAAATTCCCATTCTATAACTTTGAGTAAGTTCTTTTTGATAAAGCCCATTTTATTTCTCCTATTGCTTTATTTATATTCACCCAAGGTCATCCCTTTGAGTGTAAACATATTATAACATTGTTTTTATGTGGAAAAAACCACTCCACAGTTATATTTAAGCCCTTTATTTTGCGCTGAGAGCAAAAAAACAACATATTTTCTTTATTATAGCACCATTCCCTGTTGATTTCAAGGATTATTTATAATATATAAATTAAAAATAGAGATGCAAAGCGCATCTCTATTTTCATTTGTTGTGTTTTGCAATCAACTATTTTGTGACTGCAATTTGGATTCTTTCACCACTGCCGATTTGAACACTGATTGTTGAGCCTGCTTCAATGGTTGTAGGTGTGATTGCCAACACGTATGCAAAGACTTTTGCATTGGTTGCGCCATTCTTGTGAGATGTCCAACCTGTGCCCACTGTTGTTTCTTCAAAGGTCACGTTGCCTTCACTGTCCACAACGGGATTTTCAATCTTGAAGGTGACTTTGAGTCCTTTGGGGAATGCGCCAAGTGATGTGATGTTGTAGGTTGTGCTTGCAACACCATTGACCACTGCTGATGTATAAGGCTTGCTGTTGTATCTTATGCTAGGAATCTTTGCAGATGCAACTCTTTCTTCATCAACATAGTATTTGGTTGTGACGTTGGTGACAGTCATTCTTTGTACAAGGAAGGGGATTTGGAGATTTTGTGTGCTTCCATCGGGTCCTGTAAGACGTGCTGTGAGATAAGTAATGCCACCCTTGTATGTGGGACGGAAATCCTTTGTTGACCAACGAAGTTTGTAGGTGTTGCTTGTTGTTGAGAATACGATTTCTTCTTCTTGACCATTGATGTCTGCAACTCTAACTGTCAATGTTTCGGGCAGTTTCAATGTTGAAGAATAGAATTCATAAGGATTGATATAAGTTTGTGTCTTGCCTTCTGCATTTTGCCACATATAGCCCACATTTGATGTGAGTGCACTATTTGCGCTTTCAACAATGCCGACTGCTGTTCTGCTGAGCACAACGAGTTTTGCTCTGACAATTTGTTCACCAACGCCATATTCGCTTCCGTTAACAACTGCACTGATGTTGTATGTGCCACCTTCGCAGGTTATCTTTGCAATGCCGAAGTCCCAATAGACAGGAACATTGACTTCATTGCCGCTTGCAAATGCGATTGTAACTCTTTGAGGGAAGTACTTATAGTTGCCTGTTGAAAGTTGACTGAATGCGTCTGCTGAGTCATATGGATCAAATGTAAACACAAGTGTGTTGCCACTGACTGACATATGGTCTGCCACTGAGCCTTCATCAACAAAGTCGCTTGCTGTTGCGCTCATTGCCACTGCTGTTGCATCAAGGACAACCACAGGAACTTTGACTTCAACAACTGCTCTGTTGGGGATTGCATAGCCATTGCTATTTGCAGAAACTGAAGCGTAAACGTACTTTTCGCCACCTTTAACGCCGATTTCGGTTTGGTTTGCATTCCAATCAACGTTGAGTGTTTGGCTGACTGAATAGACAAATACGTAGGTGTATGCAGGTGCGCCTTGTACTTCAACAACCTTGTAGGTTTTGGTTTCTGCATCGTATTGATAGTAGGTGGGTGTGCCAATTCTGTTGCCTTGGCCATCTACTGCAACACGATTGTTTTTGACTGTGCCATTGCCAAGAACTTTGTAGATATATTCCCCTGTTGAGAGGTATCTTGAAGTTCTATATCCATTTGCAGATGCCTTGCTCCATTCTTCCACTGAGATGAATTTGCCATCGGGATAGAAGGTGGTTGTAGCAAGATAGTTGTTGGTGTTGTAAATGCTGTTGCCGTTGTCTGCATCTGCATAGACTTCAAATGAGTCATAGTGCAAATCGCTGGACATTGTGGGTGATGCGATGGTGCTGTTGTGTCTTGTGACAGCAATCTTCTTCACTGTGAATGTGACATCAAATGAGAACAATTCAAAGTCCTTTGTGCTGTCAGGATAGACGTGGACTTTTGCATCCACATTCTTTGTTGCAGTGACGTCAAGATCACTTGAAAGTTGGTCAATGCCTTCAATTGTGATGAAGTAACGTTTGACTTCCCCTGTCTTTGCAAACTTGATGTCGATTTCGCTGGGCAATGCTGTGCTTCCAAATGCAAATCCATTGTGGAATACAACGTCTGTGGGCATATTTGTCTTTGCGCCATAGATGACGTCAACAATGTTGCCCTTTGTCACATCTTTGCCGATGTATCTAATTGTGTAGGTTGTTCTTGCATCGGTGCGAGTTGCCTTTTCGTATTCACTTGTGACAAATTCAGCAGATTCCACTTCCCTGTCAAGGACCACAACAGGAATGTTGACCTGTTGTGTTGTGCCCATGACGTAGCGATCATTGTTGTATGTGCCACCAACTGCCTTTGCTTCTGCTTCGGTGCCATAACGAGTGATTGAGAGTCCGTCAACGGTGTAAGTGTATTTGACGTATGTGCCTTCTGCTGACAATGCATATGCTCTGAATGTGACCATATAGTCAGGGTTTTCATATCCCTTTGCGCTGATGAGTGAATCGCTGGGCCATTCGGGGACGAATGTTGCAATTGTGCCATCTGCAAGATATGCTTCCACTTCGAGAGGCAATCCAAGTCCACCTTCACGGAATGTATCATAGCGATAAGGATCAACTGTGATTGAACGGTATTGAGGATCAACAAGTTTGTCAATTGTTCTGTCCATAACCAAACAGTCAATTGTCATCTTTTGTGAGCCACCTGCATATGAGAATGTCACGTCAAATGTCAATGTCTTGCCAAAGTACTTGACTGTGTTTGTGTACAAGTCTTCGGGCAATGTGTAGCCTGCATTGACAACAACTTCTCTATAGATGGGTGATCCATCTTCTGCAGTGCCTGCTGTTGCAAGAACTGTGTGTGCGCCCTTTGCAAAGAGTGTGGTTTCAATGCCAAGTGAGTCAAACACGAATGTTTCGGTCTTGTCAACATCTGCAAATGCAATTCTTGTTGCATCGATTGTGAGCATAACCTTTGCATCGATT
>JAZRGC010000036.1:0-3030 GCA_045643985.1 Clostridia bacterium | reverse complement strand
TGTTTAAGCGCGACAATGTTTGAACCGCATTGACATCTTTAAGTTTTTTGTCAACATACATAGAGTGAAGCAAGGGCTCATCAAATCCAGTTTGATATTTGTTGGCAACCACAAGGATGTTATATTTGTCGCCACGGAATGCTTTTCTAAACTTTTTGTCGGAAGTTATTGCTTGACCGTTTTCATCAACGTTCAATCCTGCCTCTGTATATTCAACGTCATCAACTTTAACAGTGCCAGAGAATGCAACCAAAACTCCACATCCTTCACTCTTGTCAGGATTATTTTTCAAATATTCCTTGATTGCAAAATAGTATCGTATTGCGTTGGCTCTGCTGTCTGCAATGACCATTGCTTTGCCTTTGCCACCTATTTGAAATCTACCATTTTCTAAGAAGTTGGACATAATCATCTCTGTTTTCTCCGTTATAGTATGACCATGTTCTTTATAGTATTTTACAAGAGCTTTGAGCGCTGGGCCTTCAATAAGTTCGGGGTTGTCGGCAGATATTTTGACGAGTTTGAACGCTTCTTTTATGGTAGTATAGTTGGACAAAACATCCAAAATGAATCCTTCTTCAATGGCTTGTCTCATTGAATATGTATGGAAGGGGCGCATCTTTTTTGTCACAGGATCGTATGTGCCAAACAACTCGATTGTTTTGTTCTTTGGTGTTGCGGTGAATGCAAAGAATGATTGGTTTGAATGCATACCCTGTGAAAGGATGGATATGACAAGATCAGACGAAAGATCAACTTCGCTTTCATCAATGCACTCCTCTTCTGCGTATGCTTTGACTGCCTTGTCTATGTCCAACAAAGATTTGCGCAAAGTTTTTGCACTTTCGCCAGATTGACCTTGATGCGCTTCATCAATGATTATGGCAAACTTTCTTCCTGCAAGAGTGTCAAAATCTTTGTAAGCAAACAAGAATTTTTGCACAGTGCAGATAATAATGCGTTTCCTATCGTTGATTGCATCAACCAAACCACGAGAGCGCTTTTTGTCGTCTATCGCTTCAACAAGTCCTGGTGTATGATCAAAGCTATTGATGGTGTCTTGCAACTGGCTGTCCAACACCACTCTATTTGTGACAACGATAACCGTATCAAAAACAGAATCATTGTCTTCATTGTGCAAAGATGCCAATCTGTATGCTATCCATGCAATAGAGTTTGACTTGCCACTGCCGGCAGAGTGCTCAATGAGATAACTCTTGCCAACGCCATTTGCTTTGACATCTGCCACAACCTTTTTGACAACATCATATTGGTGATATCTTGGGAAAATAAGTTTCTCTTTTTCTACAATGCGGGAAGATCCGTTTTTGACAACTTCTTCCTTCTCCTTGACAAATGAAACAAAACGATGCACAAGATCAAGCAAACTGTCTCGTTGCAATACCTCTTCCCAAAGATATGACGTGGAATAACCATCGGGATTTGAAGGATTGCCCTTTCCACCTGTCACCCCTGCGCCATTGGATCCTTGATTGAAAGGCATAAAATATGTTGCAGGCCCATCAAGACGAGTGGTCATGTATGCCTCATAAAGATCAACTGCAAAATAAACAAGTAATCTGTGATTGAATTTGAAACAGAATTCCTTTGGATCTCTGTCATACTTGAATTGATTTATGGCATTTTCAACATTTTGTCCTTTGTATTGGTTTTTCAGTTCAAGGGCAACAACAGGAATTCCGTTTATTGTCAGCACCATATCTATGGTGTTGTTGTTATGTTTTGAATATGCAAACTGCCTTGTGACACCAAGCACATTGCTTTTGTAAAGTTCCACAAGAGTTTCGTTGAGATCAGACTCTGGCTTGAAATAACACACCTTTATGTCTATGCCCATATCCTTTATGCCGTTTTTCAGCACATACACAAGCCCATGCTCAACTATGCTGTCTTCAAGTCGGCGATACAGTTTTTCAGGTGCATCTTCACCATAGTATTTGACGTATCTTTCCCATTTTTTAGGTTGTGTCTTCATGATGAAATTGACAAGCACTTCAAGATAAAGCCCCTTGTCCTTGTCATAAGCATATTTATGTATCCTGTGTCCATCTGGATTGACATAGGAAAACTGCTCATAACCACCCTGCTCGCTTATGAGAAAACTTTCAATATCCTGCTCAAATCTCTTTTCAGAAAGGTCCATAATTTATCCTCTTTTATGGTTAATAACATGCTTCTGCATTGCTTCTATAAGTTTCGTTTGACCGATTTTCAATAAATTTTCTTGTAGCGAATAGACCAATGCCAATAATAGCCAAAATTATTGTCGCCAATTCTAATGCTGTGATATGTTCAAAATGATAAAACACACCTGTCAAAGCAATGGTTGCCAATGATGTGATTATAGTAGAAATGACATCACACCATCTTTTATGTACTCCCCATTTCTTCAATGCAAAATTGGCAACCCATGTTGCCACTATGGAAACGACTATTCCACCAATTGCACTGATTTCTGGCAATGTTTGTTCTGTGAAACACAACCATGTGGTTGCCTTAAGTGTAAAACCAAAAATCTCTGCTACTGCTCTAAAAATGAATTCTATCAATATATTCTCCTTATATTTCTCATTTGACGAAGTGCAACACAGCCGACACTGCGATAGACACAATAGCAATTGCTATTGACACCCATGCCGTTATCTTTGCATGCCTTGCCTCTTTCTTTGCATCTGCTTCGCGTTGTTGCGTCAACTCAACATCTTTTTTGAGCAAATCTATTTGCTCTCGTAGTGCGTTTGTCTGTTGTTCCATTGCTTTCAAGATCGGTGCGTTTTGCCTATCTATTCTATCTTGTTCTTGACGTCGCATATCTTCTTGTAATGTTTCGCTTGCTTTTTTCATCATTGATAGTTCATAGGCAGAATTCGCAACCAACTCATTCATATCTTGCAACCAATTGCTCATCACACCACTTCCTTTTTGCCGGTCACGTATTCATAGATAAGTGACTTTTTGTATTCTTGCAACTTTTCAATTTTTTCTTGCTTGATTGCAATAAGTCGGTCA
>JAZRGC010000035.1:0-3635 GCA_045643985.1 Clostridia bacterium | reverse complement strand
CAATAATCACAAACAGCACAGCCACAAAGTTCGCAACTTTTTGAGGCTGGTGTGTCATTGTGTAAACTACAATTCATAAACTCCTCCTTAGTTTGTAGTAATAACCAAATAATAACACTAATATTAGTGTATGTCAACACTAAAATCAATGTATTTTTGTATAAATACACCGAATATAGTGTACTCTAAACATATGAAAACATTTGGCGATAATTTGAAAAAAGAGAGAAGAATAGCAGGTCTTAACCAAAAAGATTTTGCAGAAATGTTGGGCACCACACAGCAAAGAGTAAGCGAGTGGGAATGTGGGAAAGTTGAACCAACACTCTACAATATTATTGCAATTACACGTACATTGGATATAACTTTTGAAGATTTAATTTCAGGTATTGAGAAATAAAGCAAGAATAGAAAGAAATGGCACTCGATTGAGTGCTTTTTTTGTTTTTTACTAGTTATAGCGCAAAAAGTCTAAGTTGACTTTTTGCCTTTTAGGCAATATAATGAAGATAATCGTTTTAGGAGCAAAATATGAATCAAGACACTCAAAAAATCATAGTCCTAGATTTTGGTGGACAGTATAAGGAACTGATCGCAAGAAAGGTGCGTGCTTGCAACGTGCTCAGTGTCATTATGTCAGGCGATACGTCTGTTGACACAATCAAGGCAGAAAATCCCATTGGCATTATTCTCACAGGTGGGCCACACAGTGTATATAATGAAGACTCTTTGCATGCAGACAAGGAGTTGTTCAACTTGGGCATTCCTGTGCTTGGAATATGCTACGGCATGCAACTTATGGCATACACATTGGGTGGCGAAGTTGCTCCTTGTCCTGTCAGTGAGTATGGCAAAATCAAGACGAGCATAAACACAAAGTCAAAGTTGTATCGAGGCATCCATGATGTGACGTTTACTTTGATGAATCACACCGATGCAGTTTGTGCTGTGCCCGACGGATTTGTTGTGACAGGAAGCACAAAGGATTGCCCTATCGCATCAATGGAGTGCGAGGCAAAGAAACTGTATGCAGTGCAATATCATCCCGAAGCCGAACTTTCTGAACGTGGCCATGAAATCATACGAAACTTTTTGTTTGACATATGTGGCGCAATGGGCGACTACTCAATCGGCGACTTTATTGAAAAGGAAATCCAATCCATACGAAATCAAGTTGGCGACAAAAAGGTGGTCCTTGGCATAAGTGGTGGTGTTGACAGTGCCGTCACGGCAGAAATCCTTGAAAGAGCCATCCCCGACCATGCAGTTTGTGTCTTTGTTGATCATGGTATGATGCGCAAAGGCGAAGGGGAAGAAATTGGCAGAGCATACAAGGAAAGAAAGTTGAAATATGTCCACGTTGATGCCGAAGAAAGATTTTTGACTGCATTGCAAGGTGTCTGCGACCCCGAAGAAAAGCGCAAAATTATTGGCAGAGAGTTTGTTAGAGTATTTGAAGAAGTGGCAAAGGAATATGACTGCTCATTCTTTGCTCAAGGCACAACATATCTTGACGTTGTTGAAAGTGGACATGCCGGTGGAGCAATGATAAAGACACACCACAACGTAGGTGGCATTCCTGCCGACAACAAATTTGCAGGGCTTGTTGAGCCACTGCGCAACCTTTTCAAGGACGAAATCCGTGGTCTTGGAGTATTGTTGGGGCTTGGCGAAGACTTCGTTGGACGTCAACCTTTCCCCGGCCCCGGCCTTGCAATACGAATTGTGGGAGAAATCACAAAAGAGAAACTTGACACACTCCGTGAAGCCGATGCAGTATTCGCCGAAGAACTTGAAAAAGCAAATTTGAAATATGACCAATATTTTGCAGTGCTCACAGATATGCGCTCGGTTGGTGTAAAGGGCGATGGCAGAACATACAACTACGTCCTTGCACTCCGTGCAATCCACACAACAGACTTTATGACCTGCGAATATGCCCAAATCCCTTATGAAGTCCTTGACAAAATCACATCAAGAATTGTTGGTGAAGTGAAGGGCGTGGGCAGAGTGGTCTATGACATCACAGGCAAGCCCCCTGCAACCATTGAATGGGAATAAGCGTGTGCGCTTATTGCCATTAAATAACTATGATTGCCTACGGCAAGTTGGGTAAATTTATGATAAAAATCAAAACATTGGTTGAAAACAGCGCAATATCAAAGGAATACAAAAGCAAGCATGGATTGAGTTTGTATATTGAAACTGCAAAACACAAAATCTTGTTTGACCTAGGACAAGATGGATTATTTGTGGGAAATGCCAAGAAAATGGGGGTTGATATTGCCGACATAGACACGGTGATTATATCCCATGGACACAAAGATCATGGTGGTGGATTGAAGCACCTTCTCTCACTTAATGACAAAGCAAAAATCTATGTGAAAAAAGACGCTTTTGACAAGCATTTCATCAAAGTTTTAGGTCTGAAAATAAGCGTTGGACTTGATGAGAAGCTGAAAGCAAACAATCGCATAATTTTCACAGATGAAACAACTGTCATCGATGATGAATTAATGTTGTTTTCCAATGTTAAAATGGGAGAATATAGATCTGATTCCAATGGCAAATTGTATGCAAAAACAGGCAATGAGATTGCTCTTGACAATTTTTCGCACGAACAAAATCTTATCATCAAATATGAAGATAGGGTTGTGCTTGTTTCAGGTTGTTCCCATGCAGGAATAGAAAATATTTTGAAAAGAGCAGAGCAGTTGGTTGATGGACAAGTTGATGCCGTGGTGGGTGGTTTTCATCTCTATAATCCGCCAACAAGAAAATATGAAGATGATGAAACGATAGAGAAAGTTGCAAATGCTCTTGGTGAGTTTTCTTGCCATTATTATACATGTCATTGCACAGGAATCAAAGCATACAACAAAATGAAAACACAACTAGGCTCAAGGCTTGACTATCTTCACACAGGCAGAGAAATAGAGTTGTGATTACTTGTAATAATCGACAATATAAAAATGAATATTGACCAAAACGATGGTTTAGGAATACAAATATGCAATATAAAATACTGAATGGTGCAGTTTCCTATGATGGGGATATGGTGCTTGAAAACGTGGATATTGAAATCAATGACCGTGAGAAGATTGCCATAATTGGCAGAAACGGTTGTGGAAAGACCACACTTTTGAAGGCCATTATGGGAGAGGTTGAACTTGAAGAAGGCACAGGGGAAAACGCCCTTGCAGTCATCAAAAGTGGCAAGCCTGAAATCGCATATCTAAGACAAACACCATTTGAAAATGAAAATGAAAAAATGATTGACGAGGTGCGAAAAGTCTTTTCGGACCTTATTTTTATGGAAGAAAAAATTCAACGTCTTGTTGATGAGATGCAGACGGATAGCAACGAAAAGTTGGTGCAAGAATACAGCAATCTCAATGATCGATTTATCTCTCTTGGTGGGTTGACTTACAAGAAAGAGTATCAAACAATGATACGAAAATTCAAGTTCACAGAAGAAGATGAGATGAAACCTGTTTGTGAGTTTTCAGGTGGACAAAGAACAAAAATATCATTCATAAAAATGCTTCTTTCAAAGCCCGATATTTTGCTCCTTGACGAGCCTACAAACCACCTTGACATTGAAACAATTGAGAAGTCGGATCGTAGCCATGTCG
>JAZRGC010000034.1:0-2013 GCA_045643985.1 Clostridia bacterium | reverse complement strand
CCCTAAAAATATGAATATGTTCAACGATGAAAAGAAAATTTTGAATAGCAATTCCATTGACGCACCTGACAAAAATGTGCTGGATGAAGCACGTGCTCATATGGGTGAGCAGACCAGGAAAACCTTCAACAAACGCATTTTGAAAAATGTGCTTGTTTCCTTTGCTTCTTTTGCTGTTACTGTACTTATTCTTGTGATGTGCATCCCTGCAATGTTGCCTGCAAACAGTGGCGATCCAAACTATATAACTCTTGATGAAATGACCACAAAACAGATGACTTCTATTGCAGAATACAATCAAGAAAACGGCACAAATATACATCATTTTGACAATGGCAAAAATGCAACTGCATACTACTTTGAAGACAAAATTATGTGCATTGAAGAAAAGGCGACAGCAGGAAATCTTGATGTGAAAACACTGGTGCTTTTTGCAGAAAACACATCGTCATATGGTTTTGAAATCCTTGACAATCAAGCCCCTATCTTGCCTGATAGCACACATCACAACATTGAGGGCGTTGGCGTGCAAGTGAGCAAATCAAACCAAAAAACGTATCTGCACTTCTCTGTCAACAACTATGAATATTATCTTGAAATTGATGGGACAAATGCAGATTGGCAAACAATTTTCAATGATTTTATAAATTAACCCGAAAAAAATCTCGCCTTTGGTGTAGTTTAATGTAGAAAAAACTATTTGAGGTGAAGACATGAACTCAACAAAAAAACTATTGCCCAAATGGGCGAAGATAACAATTATCGTTGTGTGCTCTCTCATTGTTGGACTAGGACTTTTTACTGGTCTTTGGCATTTGAGCCTGTACATTATGAGTTTTGAAAATGATGTCCACCGTGAAGATATGGTCATTGAAAACATAACTTCAATTGCAAACTACAACCAAGAAAACGGCACTGCATTCAAGCATTTTGACGGAAGCACAAGCACCACCATATATTCCTACAACGACAAATTGGTTTTCATTGAAGAAATGTCAGTGGTTGGCGAAACACAAGTTTCAATGGTTGTCACCGTCCACGAAAGCACCTTCGGGATTGACTATATTGATATATTTGACAAGGACTACAATCCAAGCATACTTGATGCGCCAAAACAAAAGTACAATGACAACACTTACGTGCAAATCTTTGAGGGCAAAACCTACGTGCAAATTGATGATGACGATTGCTCCTACAACTTGATTGTCAACTCGACAGATGACGATGTTTGGCAAGATATTGTGGATCAATTGGTTGGATAGTTTAATATAAAACCGAACTTTAAAATGAAAAAACGGACTGTTTAAAGTCCGTTTTTGTTTTTTTTTCATCAAGTTTTCTTCTTCAAACTTTTTGCTGACTGCTCTCTTGAAATTTACTCAAATGGATATTCCATTGTGCTGTCGTAGCCAATGGCATTGCCGTCTTCATCTTTTCTGTCAACGCCCGTGTTGTCAACCTTGTCCTTTTTGTCAATTCTCGCTTTGACAAGATTGAACACACCCGATGCTACAAGAATCAGCCCCATAATTGGGAACAAAATTGCAAACAACAAATGGCCATTTTTTGTCTTGACAATTTGGGGATTTGCTGGATAGTAGTAGATTTCTATTGCCTTGCCTTCGTAGTCTGTGAATGAATGAGAATCGATTTCTGTTTCAATGATCTCGCCATCTACTTCGAAAGACACATATGTATAATATGTGCTGTCGCCATCACGATCACGATGTTCGACAATCTTTGTAATGGTTGCTGTGGTGTACACTCTGCCATCATTTACGTCATCGCCCATAGCACCGGCATAGACACCTAGTGCGAAAAACAACAATCCAATTACTATGAAAATAATGGCTGAAACTTTTGACACCTTTCCTATGCGTGTTGTGCCATGCTTTGTTTTGTATGTGTAATATTTTCTGTTCATATTGTTTCCTAAATGTCTCCTAAATATTTATTTGTTTATTGTATCAAAAATCAAAACTCATTGCAAACAATTGCAATCATCGGCAATCT
>JAZRGC010000033.1:0-6246 GCA_045643985.1 Clostridia bacterium | reverse complement strand
GCAAGAGGTAATGATATTATTATCTGTGACACAGCGGGTCGTCTTCATAATAAGAAAAATCTTATGGATGAGCTTGCAAAAATTTACAGAGTTATTGACAGAGAATTGCCATATTCTGACCGCGAGGTGCTTTTAGTTCTTGATGCAACAACAGGACAAAATGCAGTTTCACAAGCCGAAGTCTTTGGGGAAGCAATTGACATTGACGGCATCATCCTCAACAAACTTGATGGCACTGCCAAAGGTGGGGTTGTGGTTGCAATTAGTGATGAACTTGAACTCCCTGTCCTTTATGTCGGTGTTGGCGAAAAGATTGACGATCTCATTCCTTTCGATGCCGAAGACTTTGTTGAAGCACTTTTCAAGACGGATATTGAATAATGACAAAATATTTTTAGGTGTTAGGCGAAAATGCTTGACACCTTTTATTTTTGTGTGTATTATAGGTGTAAAGTAAAAAACCTTGACAGGAGCAGTTATGGACAGATTCAAAATCTCAACACTACGTGCATACTATGGTGGACTGCTCACTGACAAGCAAAACAAGATGATTGAATTGCACTATGATGACGATATGTCATATGGCGAAATCGCAGATATGTTTGACGTCAGCAGAAATGCAGTGTTGGACAGCATCACAAAAGGTGTCAAGCACCTTGAAGAATATGAAAGTGTCCTTGGTCTTGTTGAAAAGGAAACAAAAATTGATCTTATGCTTGACACATTGCTTGGCGCAACAGATGACAAAGCAGTTGTGGAGCAAGTCAAGGAAATAAAAAAAGTATTGGAGGGCTAAATGGCACGCACATTCGCATCACTCAGTGAGAGAATGAATCACATTTTCTCAAAATTGCGCAATAAGGGCAGACTTACGGAACTTGAGATCAAGCAAGCCATGCGTGAAATCCGTGTTGCACTGCTTGAAGCAGACGTCAACTTTACAGTTGTCAAGCAATTCATTGCAACAGTCAGTGAAAAAGCCCTTGGAGAGGAAGTGCTCAAATCATTGACACCCTCACAACAAATCGTCAAGATTGTCAATGAGGAACTTGTTGCACTTATGGGAAGCAAAGCCCAAAAGTTACAAGTCAGCGATCGTCAACCAACAGTCTATATGATGTGTGGTTTGCAAGGCGCAGGCAAGACAACAATGTGTGGCAAACTTGCACTTTATCTCAAAAAACAAAACAAAAAAGTCCTTCTTGTGGCATGTGACATATATCGTCCCGCAGCAGTCCAACAATTGAAAGTTGTTGCAGGCAAAGCAGGCACAGAAGTATTTGAAGAAGGTCAAATCAACCCAGTCAAGATTGCAAAGGATGCAATTCCCTATGCACTGAAAAACGGCTACGACACAGTCATCATCGACACAGCAGGCCGTCTGCATATTGATGAAAAGTTGATGGATGAACTTGTTGATGTCAAACAAGCAGTCAACCCCACAGAAATCCTTCTTGTTGTTGACTCAATGACAGGTCAAGATGCAGTGACAGTTGCAGACACCTTCAACAAAACCTTGGACATCACCGGTGTCATCATGACAAAACTTGATGGCGACACACGTGGTGGTGCAGCACTCTCAATCAAAGCAGTCACAGGCAAGCCTATCAAATTCTGTGGTGTTGGCGAAAAGATGGAAGAAATCGAGCAATTCCACCCCGACAGAATGGCAAGCCGTATTCTTGGAATGGGTGATGTGCTCACACTCATTGAAAAGGCAGAGCAAGCATTTTCAGAAGAACAAGCACTCAACCTTCAAAGAAAACTCAAAGAAAACAGTTTCACCCTTGATGACTATCTTGAACAACTTGATAGTGTGGGCAAAATGGGCAATCTCAGCGATATGATGAGCATGATACCCGGACTTGCTGGCAAGATGAAAGGTGGCGCACCCCAAATTGATGAAGGCCAACTCCTTCGCACAAAAGCAATCATCCAATCAATGACATTGAAGGAAAGGCGCAACCCTGACATCATCAAAGCATCAAGGCGCAAGAGAATCGCTGCAGGCAGTGGCACAACAATCCAAGACGTCAATCAATTGCTCAAACAGTTTGAACTGACCAAAAATATGATGTCACGTATGCAAAAAGGTGGCTTGAAAGGACTGAGAGGATTGTTCTAATCCACAAGATATAACTTAAACAAACAATATAAACAACAAAAAGATAAATACAAACATTTCCAAAAGGAGAAAAAATTATGGTAAAACTTAGACTTACACGTATGGGCGCAAAGAAAGCACCTTTCTATCGTATCGTAGCAGTTGACAGCCGCAAGGCACGTGACGGTGAATACATCGAACAAATCGGTTACTACAATCCCGTTGCACAACCCAAAGTTGTTGTCATCGACAGCGAAATCGCAAAGAAATGGCTTGCAAACGGTGCACAACCCACAGAAACAGTCCGTGACCTTTTCAAAGCAAACGGCATTCTGTAATCAATTATGTTGGAACTTGTTGAATATTTGGTCGCAAACCTTGTCCCCAACGGAGATTATCAAGTAGAACTCCGTGAAAATGGGGATGAGAGCGACATTGTAATAGTCATCGCCAAAAAAGACATCGGCAAAGTTATCGGCAAATCAGGCAGAATTGCAAGAGCAATCCGTACACTCGTCAAAGCAGCAAGTGTCAAGAGCCCTGTGAGATATAACGTAGTTATTGAAGAAAGATAATGAAGACCGAATTTTTAGTGGGCAAAGCGCTTAGACCACGTGGACTTAAAGGGGAACTTCGTTTCGAACTTTACACGTCAGATCCAATGCGCTTTCGCTCAGTCCAACAATTCAAATTAGGCGACAAAGCCTTCGACGTTGAAAAGATTTCCGTTGAAGGCGATTTTGCTTATATCAAATTTGTAGGAATCGACTCTGTTGAAGAAGCAGAGAAGTATCGTGGCAAGAGTTTGTATGCAAATCGCAGTGTATTGCCCAAACTTCAAGGGGACAAAGTGTACATTGCAGACATCATTGGCTCAGACGTCATCGTTGATGGCGACAACATCGGCGAACTTGTTGACGTGCTTCAATATGGCTCAGCAGATGTTTATGTTGTCAAACTCCTTGACAAGACAGGCACTGTCAATTTCCCTGCATTGAAAGAAGTCGTCCGTTCCTATGACGTTGAAAAAGGCGAAATCATCCTTGATGGAAGATTTTTCCAACGTGTCGCAGTTTACAACAACTGACAAGTATGAAATTTGAGATACTGACCATATTCCCAGAGTATTTTGGAGTCCTTTCACAAAGCCTTATTGGCAAGGCAATAAGAGAGGGCGTTTTGGACGTTTCAGTGACAAATATCCGTGACTACTCCAAAGACAAGCACTCCAAAACCGATGACTACCCCTATGGTGGTGGAGCAGGTATGGTTATGACTCCCGACCCTGTTGTCAGTGCAATTGAAGCAGTCGATCCCGACCACAAACTCAAAAGGATTTATCTATCTCCCAAAGGCAAACAACTGAAACAACAACTTGTCGAAGACCTTGCCAAAGAGGAACAGGGATTGCTCCTGTTGTGTGGGGATTATGAAGGCATTGACGAAAGAATCATCGACCTTTGCATAGACGAAGAAGTTTCCATTGGCGACTATGTTTTGACCGGTGGCGAACTGCCTGCATTGGTGCTCATCAATGCCGTTGCAAGGTATGTTGACGGAGTCCTTGGTTCAAGTGAAAGCACCAGTGAAGAAAGTTTTTCAAATGGACTTCTTGAATATCCTCATTACACACGTCCTGCAGTTTATCGTGGCTTGAAAGTGCCCGAAGTTTTGCAGAGTGGCAACCATGGGGAAATTGCAAAATGGCGCAAAGAGCAATCTCTCCGTATCACAAAGGAACGTCGCCCCGACCTTCTCAAATAGCAGTTTATCTTTCATTTTCAAGGTTTAAACTGCTTTTTTATTTCATCTTAGACAACAAGCACAACTTTGCTTGAAGGAGTTTTATGCACATTCAATGGTTTCCAGGACATATGACAAAAGCAATTCGCATGATGGAAGAAAATCTCCGTCTTGTGGATTCTCTCATATACGTTATTGATGCAAGAGCAGTCTATTCCTGTGCCAATCCTTTGCTTGACAAACTCATCACAGGCAAGAATGTTTTGTATGTTTTCAACAAGTGCGACCTTGTTGAGAAGAACGACCTTGACAGATGGATTTCACTTTACGAAAAACTTGGCAAACCATGTGTCAAAGTCGTAGGTACGTCAGGAGATTGTACTGCCATCGTAAAAAAACTCAAGGAAATTAATTCATTCAAACTTCAACGATTTGCAGACAAGGGCGCAAAGGTTAGTGTGCGAGCAATGGTTGTCGGTGTGCCCAACAGCGGCAAGTCAACAATCATCAATTCAATGGTGGGCAAGGCAAAAGCCGTGACAGGGGATAGACCCGGTGTCACAAGAGGCAAGCAATGGCTCAGCATTGACGGCGTAGATTTTTTGGACACTCCCGGCACATTGTGGGGCAAGTTTGAGGATCAAAAAGTTGCACACCACCTTGCATACATCGGCAGTATCCGTGACGATATTCTTGACACAGGGGATTTGTGCTTTGACTTCCTTGAAGAAATAAAGGAAACCTATCCCACCAACTTGATGGAAAGATATGGCTTGAATGAACTCCCTGAAAGCACCCTTGAAATTATGGATGCAATTGCAATGTCACGTGGCTACAAAATTAGAGGTGGCGAAGTGGACTATGATCGCACGGCTCGCACAGTCATTGACGATTTTAGAAAGGGCAGACTTGGCAAAATAATCCTTGAAAAATAATGAGCCAAATTTGGGCTTGTTGACATAAAAATTTTCACATAGGACAAAATTATGGTTGACGTAAACGAACTTATGCAATATGAAAGACAACTTCAAGAGCAAGGCTACAAGTATATTTGTGGTGTTGACGAAGTTGGCAGAGGACCACTTGCAGGCCCTGTGACTTGCACTGCAGTCATAATGCCCCTTGACGATTTGATTCAAGGTGTCAATGACTCAAAGAAGGTGTCCAAAAACAAGCGCATCAAACTCTATGACATCATCATGGAGAAGGCAATCGCAGTCAACACAGTGTCCTATGACAACAAAAAGATTGACGAACTCAACATCCTTGAAGCAACCAAACAATGTATGCGAGATGCAATCATGGGCTTGTCAGTTGCACCAGACATCGTGCTTGTAGATGCACTGAAACTTGACATACCCTACAAAACAATGGGCATCATCAAAGGGGATGCCTTGTCCTATTCAATTGCATCAGCAAGCATAGTCGCCAAGGTGACAAGAGATAGATATATGACCGAAATGGGAGAGAAATATCCAGAGTATGGCTTTGCCAACAACTCAGGCTATGGCACTGCACAACACATTGCAGCCTTGAAGGAAATTGGCGCAACTCCCATCCATCGCAAAACGTTCATCAAGAATTTTGTATGATAAACACAAAGGCAGTTGGTGACATAGGCGAGGAAATCGCCACAAAATATCTTGTTGAACAAGGCTACAAGGTTCTTGAAAGAAACGCAAAATATGCAGGTGTTGAGATTGACATCATTGCAAAGGATAAAAAAACACTTGTGTTTTGTGAAGTAAAGTCAAGGAGTGACGTGCTTTTTGGACGTCCCGTTGAAGCAGTTGGCAGAAATAAGCAGTTGAGATACGTCCAAGGCGCAAAAGGTTATATCCTTGCAAAGCGCATCAAAAACACAGATATTCGCTTTGATGTGATTGAAGTTTTGGACGGTGAAATCAACCATATCATTGATGCATTCCATTAAAAAGTGGCAAATTTGGTCGGTTGTTTACAAACTTTTTTGAAAAACAGCGCAATTTTGCTTGTATAAATATAATTTATATGCTATTATAGCACCCGATGACTAGGGTGTTCCGCCGGCAGAAGACATCTGTTGTGAACACTTTGAAATATAGGAGGTTTAGTCAAATGAGCAACATTATCGACACATTAGAAAAAGAGGGTATGAAGCAAGATCTTCCCCAACTCGCAATCGGTGACCAAGTCAAAGTTTTCGTCAAAGTTAAAGAAGGCGACAAAGAAAGACTCCAATCATACGAAGGCACAATCATCGCATTCAAAAACGGTGGCATCCGTGAAACAGTGACAGTACGTCGTGTCACATACGGTGTTGGCGTTGAAAGAACATTCCCCCTTCACTCACCCAAAATTGATCGCATCGAAGTCGTAAGACACGGTAAAGTCAGAAGAGCAAAACTTTATTATCTCCG
>JAZRGC010000032.1:0-3496 GCA_045643985.1 Clostridia bacterium | reverse complement strand
AGCCCAAATTGTTTTTGGGAGAATATTTGCTTGGATTTTTGACTATTCCTGCAAGTGTTGCGCATTCTGCCAAGGTTAGTTTATTCAACTCCTTTCCAAAGTAGTGCTTTGATGCAGATTTCACGCCATATGCACCATTTCCAAAATATATTACTGACAGGTACATTGAAAGTATTTCATCTTTTGAATAGATTTGTTCAAGTTTTGTTGCCAAAGCAAGTTCTTTCAGTTTTCTTGAAGCAGTTTTTTCAAAGGTCAAATGTGTATTTTTTATTAGTTGTTGTGTGATTGTTGACGCGCCTTCGACAATTCCACCATTTGTAATGTTTTTGATTAGAGCACTTGCAATGCGATACGTGTCAAATCCATCGTGCTCATAAAATCTTTTATCTTCAAGTGCTACAAATGCATTTTTTAAATCTTGTGGAATTTCATCTGCCGAAATATAATTGTCACTTTGGTAAGGAAGTTCGTTTCCGTTTATATCGTAAAAGGTTGGGACGTTATTTGCCATCGGCAAAAGTGATGAATCAATTGCCAATGTGTTTGCCCACACGTTGAAAGAAAGCAATAAAATTGCAGAAGCAATAAACAAAATTCCTAAAAATGTTGGAAGAACTGCTGTCGATAATGCAAATTTTGTGCGTTTTAGCAAATATCTTGATTTTTTCATACAATTTAGTCTTGTTTTTTTGACAATTTTTATGTATAATTGGAAAATAGAAAAATGTCGCACGCGCTCTCGCATTATGCGCAGGAGCGCACAAGGAAATTATGGATTACAAAATTATCACTTATGGCTGCCAAATGAATGTCCACGAATCTGAAAAGGTTGCAGGCATTCTTGAAGGCATGGGATATACTGCAGTTGGCGAAGATTCGCCTGCTGACATTGTTGTTTTCAACACTTGCTGTATTCGTGACACTGCAGAGAAAAGAGCACTTGGCAATATTGGTGTCATAAAAGCAGAAAAGCGCAAAAATCCCGATATGATTCTTGTTGTGTTTGGATGTATGCCTGCTCAACCCGGTGTCGCAGATATGATCAAAGAGAAATATCCATACGTGGATATAGTTTTGGGCACAAGAAATCTCAACATTCTTGAAGCAGAAATCAACAAGGTCATAGAAAAACGTGCAACAAAGCGCAAAAATGACAAAAAATATCGTTGTTTTAATGTTGAAGACCCCGATGATTTTATTGCACTCAGCGATGGACTTGCAGTGACACGTACATCTTTCCCCAATGCTTGGGTTAATATAATTTATGGATGCAACAATTTCTGCTCATATTGCATAGTTCCATACGTAAGAGGCAGAGAAGTTTCAAGGGATATGAGTGTGATCCTTGACGAGGTCAAGAAATGTGTTGCAGAAGGCTACAAGGAAATTACATTGCTCGGTCAAAATGTCAACTCATATGGAAACGATTTGCATATACCCGGAGTAAACTTCGCTGCGCTTTTAAGAGAAATTGACAAAATAGAAGGCAAGTTTAGAGTGCGCTTTATGACTTCACATCCAAAGGATCTCAGTGAAGAAGTTGTGGAAGTTATGGCATCATCAAGCAACATTTGTGCAAACATCCACCTTCCAATCCAAAGTGGTTCGACAAAAGTTTTGCGCGATATGAACAGAAGATATGACCGTGATCACTATTATTCTCTTATCGAAATGCTTCGTGCAAAGATGCCAAACATAGGCATCACCACAGATATTATGGTCGGTTTCCCAACAGAAACTGAAGAAGATTTTGAAGATACAATGGATATGGTGAGAAAAGTGCGCTATTCAAATGCATTCACATTCATTTATTCTCCAAGAAAGGGCACTCCTGCTGCAAAAATGGAGCAAATTCCTTATGACATTAAGAAAAGAAGAATTTGTGAACTTATCAAGTTGCAAAACAGTATAACCAAGGAACTTTCTGCAGAGTATATTGACGGAGTTTTTGAAGTTCTTGTTGAAGATGTTGCGCCCAAGCATGCAAATATGGTTTGTGGTCGCACTGAAAGTGGACGACTTGTCACGTTTGAAGGAACAAAAGAAGACATTGGTCAATTTGTAAATGTCAAAATAACCGAATCACGATCTGCATCGCTTTTCGGTCACAAAATATAGGTGAAATATGGAAATTGATTTCAACAAATTATCCCCTATGATGCGCAGATATTTTGAAATGAAAGAGGAATATCCAGATTGCCTCTTGTTTTTCCGTCTGGGCGACTTCTATGAAATGTTTTTCAAGGATGCCGAAATTGCATCACAAATCCTGGACTTGACTTTGACAGGCAGAAATTGTGGGCTTGAAGAAAGAGCACCCATGTGTGGTGTGCCGTTCCACTCTGTCGATGTATATATTCGCAAGTTGATTGAAGCAGGACAACGTGTTGCCATTTGCGAACAACTCAGCGATCCTTCAACAACAAAGGGAATGTTGGATCGTGATGTGGTGAGAGTTATTTCTCCCGGCACAATCATGGAAGAAGATATTCTTGATGAAAAAGCGTCAAATTACATTGTTTCGGTGTTCACCGATGACAAAGGATTTGGTCTTGCATGGGCAGATATAAGCACTGGCGAGTTTAATGTGTGCGAGTATGATGGCGCAGATTATTATAATCGTCTTGGAAACTTGCTTTCAGCAATCCAACCAAGTGAAATCATTTCAAATGAATCATTTACAGCAAAATATGAAGGTATAAACTATTTTCTATCCAGTGAAAAACGTCCAAGATGTTATCACGATTTTGCCTACAATCTTACATCAGCAACCAAAAAACTTTGCAATGCTTTGAAGGTTGCAAGTCTGCAAGCATTTGAACTTGACGATCAGATGAGAGCAGTGTCTGCGGCGGGTGGATTGATGGAATATCTCAGCCAAACACAAAAGCGTGCACTTTCTCAAATTGCTTCTATCAGTCTTGTGCGAAATAAGTCATATATGATTCTGGATGGCGCAACAAGACGAAATTTGGAACTGACATCTCGCTCACGTGACGGAAAAAGACAAGGCTCACTCCTTGCCGTTTTGGACAAGACTAAGACTGCAATGGGAGCAAGAACAATCAAACGTTTTATTGAGCAACCTTTGCAAGACACCGACAAAATCAATCAAAGACTTGATGCAGTTGACGAACTTGTTGCAGACAAGGTTATCAGAGATACGCTTGTAAATGTTTTGTCATCGGCAAGGGATTTGGAACGTCTTGCTGGCAGAATAGCATATGGAAATGCAACACCAAAGGATTTATATTCAATTGCAGAAACGCTTGCAATTGTTCCTTCTTTGAAAGAATGTTTGAAATGTAAAAAGTCTGCGCTTCTTAAGTCGCTTAACAAGGGATTGGATATTTTGCCGCATGTAACCAAAGAAATTTTTTCAGCACTAGATCCTGAAAAGATTTTATCTTATCGACTTGGTGGCTATATTAAAGAGGGATACAATAAGCAACTTGATGAATATGTCAACATTGACAAAACTGCAAAGTCTTGG
>JAZRGC010000031.1:0-15187 GCA_045643985.1 Clostridia bacterium | reverse complement strand
AACAGATTTCCAAACACACCTTTTCCCCGGAAGCAAACGCTTGTTTGAAATTGCCGACTCAATCGGCGAAATCAAATCCGTCTGCAAGTGTGGGGACAAGGCAACAGTCAATGCACGTCTTGACGGCAAGGGCAACGTGGTTTTCACTGGAGAACAACTTTGCATAGGTGGCAACGAAAGATATGTTGCAATGTGCAAGAAGTGTTGGCTCAGAGCCAAGAGCGAGCAGGAAGCAAGAGGAATATTCACCTAAAAACAAACTCAAAAGATTAAGGAAAGCAACAAAATGGAAAGATTGATCATTGGATTTTGTGGTGGCACGGGCAGTGGCAAGACAACTCTTGCAGAGAGAGTTATCAAGGCAGTCGGTGGTGATGGTGTCCTTCTCAGCATGGACTACTATTACAGCGACCACAAAGAAATGTCCTTTGAAGAAAGAGCCAGAATCAACTACGACCATCCCAATGCATTTGACACCGACCTTCTCATATCTCATCTCAAAGATTTGAAGGAAGGCAAGAGCATCATCCACCCAACCTATGACTACTCCAATCACGTGCGCAGTGACAAGTGGGTGGAACTTGAAAGTGCAAAAGTCATCATTGTTGAAGGCATTCTTCTCTTTGAAAACAAAGATCTTGTTGATATGATGGACATCAAAATCTTTGTTGACACCGATGCAGACGTGCGCATTCTTCGCCGTCTTTGCCGTGACGTCAAGGAAAGAGGAAGAAATATGGACAGTGTTGTCAATCAATATCTTACAACAGTCAAGCCTATGCACGAAAGATTTGTTGAGCCCTCAAAGAGAGTGGCAGACATCATCGTGCCAGTTGGTGGACACAACGATGTTGCTTTCAATATGATCATCAGCACAATCAAAAAGAAGATTGCTGAAGCAGAAGACTGAAATAGGTGAAAATATATGAATATCAAAATCTCACAAGAAGTGCAAGATGCACTGAAATCAGGCAAAGGGGTTGTCGCCCTTGAATCGACCATCATCTCACATGGTATGCCATATCCTCAAAACGTGGAAACGGCACTTTTGGTTGAAGAAGAAGTGCGCAAATATGGAGCAGTGCCTGCAACAATTGCAATCATCAATGGTGTGCCAACAGTTGGTTGCAATAGAGAAGAAATCGAGCATCTTGGCAAGGCAGGGCTCACTGTCACAAAGGTGTCAAGACGTGATATTCCCATTGTCATTGCAAAGGGCGAAAATGGTGCAACAACCGTTGCAAGCACAATGATTCTTGCCGAAAAAGCAGGTGTCAGTATCTTTGCAACAGGTGGCATTGGTGGTGTTCATAGAGGTGCAGAAAAAACAATGGACATATCTGCCGACCTTGATGAACTTTCAAAGACAAATGTCTGTGTTGTTTGCGCAGGAGCAAAGAGCATTCTTGACCTTAATCTCACAATGGAATATCTTGAAACAAAAGGTGTTGCAGTGGTGGGCTATGGCACAGATGAACTGCCTGCATTCTTCACAAGAGAAAGTGGCATAAAACTCACTTGCAGAATGGACACGCCCGAAGAAATTGCCAAGGCACTTGTTGCAAAAGATGATATGGAACTTGGTGGTGGAATGCTTGTGACAAACCCCATTCCAGCAGAGTATTCAATGGATGCAAAAGTCATTGGCGAAGCCATCGACAAGGCAGTGGCAGAAGCAGAAGAAAGGGGTGTCAAAGGCAAGGATATAACCCCATTCCTTCTTGACAAAATTCAAAAAATAACAGGTGGAAACTCACTTGCAAGCAATATTCAACTTGTGCTCAACAATGCACGTCTTGCATCTCAAATCGCAGTTGAAAAGGCAAAACTTGAAAGATAAACTGCTTGTTTTGCGAAAATACACAAAATTCTGAAAACAAAAAAAAATAATATAAACGTATCTAGACGGCACTTGTTGCCACTAGAAAACAAGGAGAACATTATGGATATCAAAGAAATTCTTGGCAAATGTGATCACACCCTTCTTGGTCAAACAGCAACATGGGATGAAATCAAAGCAATCTGTGATGACGGTATGAAATTTAACACTGCATCAGTTTGCATCCCCCCAAGTTATGTTTCAAGAGCAAAGGAATATGTTGGCGATCGTCTTCAAATCTGCACAGTCATCGGTTTCCCCAACGGCTACAACACCACAGCAGTGAAGGAATTTGAAACAAAAGATGCCATCGCAGGTGGCGCAGATGAAATTGATATGGTCATCAACATCGGCGAACTTAAAGCAAAGAATTATGACTATCTTCTCAACGAAATTCGCACTCTCAAAAAGGCTTGTGGCGACAAAATTTTGAAGGTTATCATCGAAACTTGCTTGCTCACTGATGAAGAAAAAATCAAGATGTGCGAAATCGTCACAGAAGCGGGCGCAGACTACATCAAGACATCAACAGGCTTTTCAAAATCAGGCGCAACATTTGATGACATCAAGTTGTTTGCAGAGCACATCGGTGCAGGTGTCAAGATGAAGGCAGCAGGTGGAATTTCATCCATCGCAGACGCAGAAGAATTTGTACGCCTTGGCGCATCACGCCTTGGCACATCACGTGTTGTCAAAATTGTCAAAGCACAAGATGACGGCAGCGCATATTAAAATATAGATTAAAGGAGAAAATTATGCCAGTACCAACCCCACATATTACAGCAAAACTTGGTGATTTTGCAGATACAGTCCTTATGCCCGGCGATCCTTTGAGAGCAAAGTTTATCGCAGAAAACTTCCTTGAAGATGCAGTGCTTGTCAACAACGTCCGTGGAGTCAATGGCTACACAGGATATTACAAAGGAAAGAGAGTGTCAGTCATGGCATCAGGCATGGGACAACCTTCAATCGGCATTTACTCATATGAACTTTTCAATTTCTATGATGTAAAGACAATCATTCGTATCGGCTCATGTGGTTCATTCCACAAGGACCTTCACGCAAGAGATATTATTGTTGCAATGGGCGCATGCACAAACGGCAACTATGCAATGCAATACAATCTCCCCGGCACATATGCACCTATTGCAGACTTTGACTTGGTGCGCAGAGCCGCAGACCTTTGCGACAAGGCAGGCGTAAATTACAAAGTTGGCAACATCTTCTCATCAGACATTTTCTATGATGAAGCAAATTCAGGCATGGAATGGGCAAAGATGGGCGTTCTCGGTGTTGAAATGGAATCAGCAGCACTCTATTGCAATGCAGCAAGAGCAGGCAAGAAAGCACTTTGCATCTGCACAGTCAGTGACTCATTCATTTACCCCGAAGAAAATACAACA
The DNA here is from genome assembly GCA_045643985.1 of Clostridia bacterium. Classification (GTDB taxonomy): domain Bacteria; phylum Bacillota; class Clostridia; order Christensenellales; family CAG-917; genus RGIG4097. The sequence continues at coordinate 11,905 of JAZRGC010000031.1, read as the reverse complement.
GCGGAGGAGAGACAAAATTCCTTCACAAAGATGATGGAAATTGCTCTTGAACTTGCATAATGAAAAGATTTTTTATCATAGTGCTTGACAGTTGTGGCATTGGCGAATTGCCCGATGCACACCTTTGGAATGATGAAGGAAGCAACACCCTTGCTTCAATACGCAATCATCCCAATTTCAATTGCCCCAATTTGACAAGAATGGGACTTTTCAACGTTGAAACAGTTGGTGGTGGTGTAGAAAATCCCACAGGCAGTTTTGCACGTCTTGGCGAACTTTCAAAAGGAAAGGACACAACCATTGGACACTGGGAAATTGCAGGCATCGTTTCGCCTACACCTCTCCCCACTTATCCCAACGGTTTCCCCAAGGAAGTCATTGATGAATTTGAAAAGCGCACAGGCAGAAAAGTCCTTTGCAACCTGCCATATTCAGGCACAGAAGTCATCAAAGACTACGGCAAGGAACACATCGAAACAGGCGCACTCATCGTCTATACATCTGCAGACAGTGTTTTCCAAATTGCTGCCCACGAAGACTACGTGCCCATTGAAGAACTTTATAGATATTGCGACATCGCAAGAGAAATGCTTCAAGGCAAACACGGTGTAGGCAGAGTTATTGCTCGTCCTTTCAATGGGGAATATCCCTTTACAAGAACTTCAAATCGTCACGACTATTCACTGCTTCCTCAGGGCACAACAATGCTTGACAGATTGATGGAAGAAGGATATGCAACAATTTCTGTTGGCAAGATTTACGATATTTTTGCAGGCAAGTCAGTGAGCGAAAGCAATCGTACAACAAGCAACCATCACGGAATGGAAGTGACACTCGACATTCAAAAGAGAGATTTTGAAGGTCTTTGCTTTGTCAACCTTGTTGACTTTGACATGAAGTATGGTCACAGAAATGACGTTGCAGGCTATGCACTTGCAATGACGGACTTTGACAAGCAACTTGGTGAGTTTGTTGAAAATATGCGTGAAGATGATATGCTCATCATTACTGCAGACCACGGTTGCGATCCTGCAACTCCTTCAACCGACCATTCAAGAGAATACGTGCCTATGTTGGTTTACGGCAAGGGTATCAAGGGTGGAGTTGACCTCAAAACAAGAGATTCATTTGCTGACATTTCAGCAACAGTCCTTGACTTCTTTGGTGTCGATCAAAAGGACACAAAGGGCACAAGTTTCCTTCCTGAAGTGTCAAAATAATTCTACAATAAGGATTGGTGAAAATTATGTATAAACAACTTATGATTGATGCAGTTATGGCAAGAGAAAAGGCATACACACCTTACTCAAACTACAAAGTTGGCGCATGCCTTCTTGCAAAATCTGGCAAAAAATATCTTGGTTGCAATGTGGAAAATGCAGCATACACTCCCACAAACTGTGCAGAGCGCACAGCATTCTTCAAGGCAATCAGTGAAGGCGAAAGAGGCTTTGAAGCCATAGCAGTGGTTGGTGGAAAGGATGGCGAGCCATTGTCACCAAACTGCACTCCTTGTGGTGTTTGCAGACAGGTTATGCTTGAATTTTGTCACAAAGATTTCAAGGTCATCTTGGGCACTCCAGATGATTTCAAGGTGTACACACTTGAACAAATTATGCCTTACGCATTTACACCTGCTGAACTGTAATATAAATCAGTCAAATCGCAATAAAAGGTGTTGGTCTTGTGTTTTTCACAGGATAAACACCTTTTTATGTTAATTTTTGAAAATTGTCGCTATGAAAGACGTTGAAACAAAGATGATCAATGATATGCTTTTTAAGGGTGTTGAAGTATGTCGATGTGGGGCACGAGATGGGGGTTATCTTGTCAAGGAAGACGATGGCTATTATTATCGTTGCAATGACTGTGATTTGCCCATTGCAGGCTCATATCATCCAAACGAAACACGCAGGACTAGATACATTGATGAATATGACGATTGATGATGAATAGATGAATTGTTGTTGCACATACTACTTTCAGCAACTAAAAGGAGGTTTGTATGGACAACGAAAAAGTCTTGCTCAAAAAAGTGGCAGAACTCAGCAACATCAATATGATGGTCCTGTGTCTGCTTGTTGCAGTCATCGCATTGTCAGTTGGTCTTGGATTTTTCTTCCTAGTTCCTGGCAACGTTGGCTACGGCATCGGCATCGCAATGTTTATTGTCGCCGGCTTGCTCTTTGTAATTGGTGAGTTGACTTACTTTTCAAAGATGAACAAAATCAAACGTCAAGAAGACTGACAAGTTTTTACAAAAGAGAAATAAAAAAAATCAGGAGTTGCTCCTGATTTTTTTATTTTGCAAATTAAATTTAATATCCTCTCACAAGAGATACACTTTGATAGTCGCCAAACACAACTATATCATTGTAGCGATACACCAAATATCTTTTGGGATAGGTCAGTCCGTCCACATTGCCAAGGTTCAATGATTCGATGGTCTTTTCGTAATGTGCATTGAGTTCATCCCTTACACCTTCAAGGACATCAACAAGTTTGGTTGCATTTGCGCTGTCTTCCATATAGTAAACAGCAACTTCCCACCTGTCAGTGCCTATGCCACCAAATTCATCGTGGATGGTTGAGTCTTCTCTGTAAGCAGTAAAGCATTTTGAAATGCGCAGTCCTTGCATTCTTTCATCGCTGAAAGGGAGAAGTGAATGGCTTTGCATAACAGAAAAGTCATTTGCTTGGAGTCGGTCAAGGATTGAGTTTTCTCTCAAAGTGACCATAAGACATCCTGTGAATGAAATCAACAGGACGGAGATAAGTGTCAATGTCAAAATAGTGGATATAATCTTTTTCATAAGATAATAATAAGATATAAGACTGCCATTGTCAAGTCCTGCCAAAAATTGACAGGCAAAATATAGGCAAAATGCACAAACTAGAAGGGGAGGAAACTATGGATAAAATGATAATTGGTTTATTTATTGGTGCAACGACAATGGCACTTATCACTTGTGGTGGCACAAAATGCTTGAAACGCACTAAGAAAATCATGGCAAACAAAATTGAAAATATCTTGAAAGGATAAAAGTGGGCGCAAGCCCATTTTTTCTATATAAACAACAAAATGCATATATTATTGACAAAAAAGATGTTTTGTATTAAAATCATAATATCAAATCTTTAAGGAGTGCTTATGGCAGTATTATTTTGCGACACAGATTGCGAACTTTGGTACACTACGGCAAATGACCTTGGGCTCAAAGTGATTGGTATGCCTTATATCGTTGATGGCGAAGAAATCATGTATGACCTTGGCGAAAACACTGACTTTGAAGGCTTCTTCAACAAAATGAAAGATGGCTCAACTGTGACAACAGCAGGCCTCAATTATTATACTTATTACGAAACATTCAAACCATATTTTGAAAAGGGCGAAGACATCTTGTATGTTGCATTCTCATCAAAGATGTCAGCAACATTCGGCCCTATGCAAAATGCAGTTGATGATCTCACAAAGGAATATCCCGGCGTGAAATTTGTCAAGTTTGACACACTCAACATCTCAATGGGCGCAGGCTTGATGGTCTATCTTGCAGGCAAGTTCTTCAACGAAAACGATGGAGATATTGACAAAACTTGCAAGTATCTTGAAACACTCGTTCAAAATGTTGGCATCTACTTTGTTGTTGATGACCTGAAATATCTTGCAAGAGGTGGTCGCCTTTCTCCTGCAAAGGCAGCAATTGGCAATCTTATCCAATTGAAACCCGTTTTGAGAGTCAACGATGAAGGCGAAATCGATGTCTATGCAAAGCAACAAGGCTCAAAGAAAGCATTGAGATTTATGGTTGAAGAATTCAAGAAAAAATACAAAGATATTGATGGCGCACCTGTCATTATTCTTGAGGCTCTCAACTCAAAAGCAGCAGAAGAAATCACAGCGCAAGTCAAGGAATTTGCACCCAATGTGGAAGTTTGGACACAACCCATCGGTCCAGTCATTGGCGCACACTGTGGCCCTGGTGCTTGTGGAATTGTGTTTACATCAACATCAAGATAACACACTTATACACAAAGAAAGTTCCGTTTTTACGGAACTTTTTTTGTTGCATTTTTTGAATGTAACAGTCAGTTTTCAGCAAAATAGGACAAGCCAACGTCAAGTATGAAAGGATCGGTTTTGCCAAAGTTTGCACGGAAAAATCCTGTTGAGGATGTTGAATTTAGGCACAATGAAAAGTTGTTTTTTGAAAGAGAAACAGCAACAATTTCTCCACCAAAATCAAGTGTTTTTGCCTTGACAAAATCTCTGTCAACATAGATCAAAACTTTGTCCAAATTGTCCTCTGCAACTGCCAAAATTTTGCCTGAGCTATAGGAATAAAATTGTATTTTTTGAAATGATAAATTGTTTGTTGTGCTCATCACTGTGTCAAGATGTTTGCAGTATGATTTTGTCATCCCATTGCCCACAAAAAGAAAGCCGTCTTGATAGGGCAGAATCACTCCATCAAGAACATTTTCAACTGCCTTCGATGATGACATATTGAAGTCCGTGTCAAAGCCGTACAACCATGGTGTGCCATCGAGTATGCCATAGATGATATAGTTGTTGTCATCAGGTGTGCCAGCAGTGATAATTTGCTTAAATAGGAGTTTATCTTGTCTAAATATGATGTTAAAACCTGTGTTTTGTGAAAATAGACAAATTTCTGTATTGTTGAAATTGTCTGTGACAATGCCTTGACCACCTGCTGTGTCAAATACATCAACTATGTTGGAATGTGCTGTCCGTGATATGAAAGGACTTTTTGAAATGGTCAAATCATCGTTGATTGTATAGGAGTGAAGATACCCATTTGAGATGATGAATAAAAGGAGTTTTTGCCCTGACAAATACAGTGCACCATCATCAAATTTGCCAAAGGGAATTTGAGCAGTGATTGCTCCATTTACATTGACAAAATATAGGCTTCCACCACCTGCGTTTTTCGTGAGCAATGCAACGCCGTTGGATGACATTTTGCCGTCTATATATGTGCAGTTTTCATCAATGTGATAGACACCTTCAATTGAGTCGTCAATGATTGCAACTGAAAGCCCTTTTTGGCGCATATCAAACTCAACAGAATTGGATGAAAAAACGGCAAATCGCTTTTTGCCAAAATTGATTACATCCAAAAGATAATCATCATCCTCGCCACCAAAGTGTGACACGCCAACACCATCAATATTTTCTGTCGCTCGTGGAAGAATTGTATAGTAGGGTATGTGGTCATCTTCCACTTGCACATTGTCAATTGTGTTGCCATTTTGGTTGTCGGCATTTGCTTGGTTATCTTGCTTTTTTATGTACAAAGCGTCATACAAAACATAACAGCCAACAGCCACAGAGCATAGGAGAATAATTGCCAACCATTTTGCTAATGTTTTTTGTTTTTGCATAAGTCACCTGTGGCAATGCTATCACAGATGATTTCCACAATTTTTCCGTTTGTGTCGCAAGCCATTTTTCTCATAGGTGGCAAGGACAAAGTTTTGTCGATTTCATATACGAGCCGTTTCAGTTCACTTTCATAAAGCACCCTGCCACCATATTTTTTGGCAAGAATTGCATTGTCCAACTGGTCACCACGGGATGCGCCTTTTGGAAGTGGTATAAATAAGGCACGCTTTTCAAGGCAAGACAACTCAGCAACGGCAGTTGCACCTGCACGAGATAATACAACATCACTCACTGCATACAATTCCCCCATATTGTCGGCATAGGCAAGGGGAATATATCTGTCTGTCTTGACGGGAGCAAAGTTTGAGTCCTTGCCATAAATGTGGATGACAATATATTTTTTGGTCAACTGGTGGATTTTGTCATGGACTACTTTGTTGATTGCTCTTGCACCCGATGAGCCACCAACAACCAAAAGCACCTTGTCGGTTTTGGCTATGTTGAGTTTTTTGCGAGCAAGGTCCTTGTCAATGTTCAAAATATCCTCACGGACTGGCACACCAACAAATTCCCCCTTGGTCAAAGGGTTTGATGTCAGGATTTTGCCACCCATAGCCTTGCCGATTTTGTTGGCAAGCCCAAGGCTCAAATCGGATTCGTGGCAAATGAGTGGAATTTTGCCGTGAGTAAGTACAAGCGGCAAGGACACATAACCCCCTTTTGCAAAAATTACGTCAGGATTTAAGGTTTTCAAAAGTTTTTTGCCCTTTGAAAAAGTGCCCAACAAAACAAAAGGGATTTTAAAGTTGTTTGAAAGTGCCTTTGTGGACAATCCACGGACAAACTTGATAGAGGGCAATGAATGGTATTCAACACCTAAATCATTCATAAGCCTTTTTTCGAGAGTGTCCCCTTCGCCACCAACGTAAACAATTTCAAAGCCCTCTTTTTTGAGAGCAGGGATAAGGGCAATATTTGGATAGATATGCCCACCTGTGCCACCACCAGTAAGAATAATTTTTGCCATAATAAAATTTTATGCCCCAAAGTTTTAAAAGGTTTCAAAACGTCAAAAATCAGTCAAAAATCTCCAAAATAATTGAGTTTGACGGAAAATATACAAGTGGAAAATGTTGACATAATCAAATCATCAAATGGCAGAAAACATCTTTTGAAATAGGGCGCGTAAAATTTGTCGAAAAACCACCTATGTTTGTGTTGAAAAAAAACTTGATCTATGATATACTTGATTATGTTTTAATATGCGCACACTATACGTGTACGTATGTGGCAATCATCACACTTGGCAGGTATTTTATGTCAGCAGCAAAAACTTACAATGCAGAGCAAATCCAAGTTCTTGAAGGTCTTGACGCTGTAAGAAAGCGTCCCGGTATGTATATCGGCACAACAGGCAACAAGGGCTTGCACCACATTTTGTGGGAAATCATAGACAACAGTGTTGACGAAGTGGCAAACGGATTTGGCGATACAGTCAAAATCCAACTTCTTGATGACTGTGTTGCAAGAGTCAGCGACAATGGCAGAGGTATGCCCGTTGACAAGCACCCCAAACTTAAAATCAGTGGTGTCGAAGTCATCTTCACACAACTCCATGCAGGCGCAAAATTCAACAACGACCAATATTCATTCTCAGGTGGTCTTCACGGTGTCGGTGCATCTGTTACAAATGCACTTTCAGAGTGGCTCACTGTTGAAGTTGCTCGTGATGGAAATTTGTATAAAGCAGAATTCCACTCACCTGTCCTTGGCAATGGCAAGGTCAAGAGTGGTGCAATCAAAAATCCCCTTACCCTTGTAGGCAAAACAAAGGAGCAAGGCTCACGTGTCACTTTCAAGCCCGATGAGCAGATTTTCAAAGGGGAAAAATTCAACTATGACACTATTGCAACACGTATGAGAGATGTTGCTTATCTCAACAAGGGTATGACAATCATCCTTGAAGATTTGCGTATGCCTCTTGATGGTGGCACAGACAAGCGTGACACTTTCTGTTTCAAAGGTGGCATTGCTGACTACGTGCAATATTTGAACGAAGGCAAGACAGTCCTTTACGACAAGCCCCTTTATGTTGAAGCAAGAGAGCAAAACTTTGAAGTGGCAGTTGCAGTGCAACACGTGGAAGGCTACACTGAAAATATTTACAGTTATGTCAACAGCATTCCCACAGCCGAAGGTGGCACACACGAAGTCGGTTTCAAGAGTGCAGTCACAAGAGTTTTCAATGAGTTTGCAAGAAAGAATAATATCCTCAAAGAGAAACAAGCCAACCTTCTTGGTGAAGACTTCCGTGAAGGTATGGTGGCAGTCATCACTGTAAAGATGCAAAACGTTCAATTTGAAGGACAAACCAAGGGCAAACTTGGCAACCCCGAAGTAAGACAAAAGGTTGAAACACTTGTCAGTGAGCAACTTGAAGAACTCCTTCAAATGCGAGGCTACAAGGCAACTGCCGAAAAGATCATCTCAAAAGCAATGGGCGCAGCACGTACACGTGAAGCAGCCAAGAAAGCAAAGGATATTGCACGTCAACAAAACAAACTCAACGGAGCAAATCTCATTGGCAAATTGTCAAGTTGCAGTGGAAGAAACCACGAAATCAATGAGTTGTTCATAGTGGAAGGCGATTCAGCAGGTGGCAGTGCAAAGCAAGCAAGAGATAGAAGTTTCCAAGCAATTCTTCCTCTCCGTGGCAAACCTTTGAATGTGGAAAAAGCACCCCTTGAAAAGATTCTTGCCAACGAAGAAATCTCAACAATCATCTCTGCATTGGGCACAGGCATCGAGCCTGCATTTGACATCAGTGGACTCAAATACGACAAAGTTATCATCCTTGCCGATGCTGACCAAGACGGAGCACACATAAGAGCACTCCTTCTTACATTCTTCTTCCGTTATATGCGCCAACTTATCACAGAAGGCCACGTGTATATCGGCATGCCACCACTTTACAAGTTGGCAAAGAAGGACGAGATTGTGTATTGTTATGACGATGATGCCCTTGAAGAAGCACAAAAGAGAATGGGCAAAACTGCATTGCTCCAAAGATTCAAAGGTCTTGGAGAAATGAACCCTGAACAACTTTGGGACACAGCAATGGACCCTGCCAAACGTTCACTTACAAGAGTCACCATCGAAGATGCAGCAGCAGCAGACAAACGTATCACAGTGTTGATGGGAGATGACAGTTCAATAAGAAAGGACTACATCTACAAACACGCAGATTTCAACAAAATAGATTCATTCAAAGTCAAGGCGGAGGAATAAGATATGGCCAAAAAGAAACAAAAAGAAATCGTATATAGCAGTGCGATTTATGACGTGGTTTTTGAAGAAGTCATGCACAATTCCATGTTGCCTTATTCAGAAAACGTCATTCTCGACAGAGCACTCCCAAGAGTTGAAGATGGCTTGAAACCTGTCCAACGTAGAATTTTGTATTCTATGTACGAAATGGGCATCACACCTGACAAACCCTACAAGAAATGCGCAAGAATAGTTGGCGATTGCCTTGGCAAATATCATCCCCACGGCGACAGTTCAGTGTATGGCGCACTTGTACGTATGGCACAACCCTTTGCAATGGGTTTGAAACTTGTTGACGGACATGGAAACTTTGGCTCAGTTGACGGCGATGGCGCAGCAGCAATGCGTTATACCGAAGCACGTATGGCACCTCTCGCCCTTGAACTTCTTCGTGACCTTGACAAGGATACAGTCAGTTGGACCCCCAACTTTGACGATAGTTTGGAAGAACCTACAATTTTGCCTGGCAGATTTCCAAACCTTCTTGTGAATGGTGCCAACGGCATTGCAGTTGGTCTTGCAACCAACATCCCAACACACAATATGGCAGAAAGCATAGATGCAGTTGTTGCAATGATTGACAATCCTTCAATCACCACTGCAGAATTGCTGAAAGTTTTCAAAGGACCTGACTTCCCAACAGGTGGATTTATCATCCCTGTTGACAGCCTTGAATCCATCTATGAAACAGGCAAGGGCAGGATCAAAATTCGCTCACGTCTGCACATAGAAGATGATGACAATGGCAAGAAGAATATTGTCATCACAGAGTTGCCTTATCAAGTCAACAAAGCAGAATTGTTGACAAAGATTGCAGATATTCGTGATGCCAACAAGGAATTGCTTTCTGGCATAAGTGATATTGTTGACGAAAGTGACAAGACAGGTATGCGAGCAGTCATCAAGTTGAAGAAAGACGCTCCTGTTGACAAGATTGTTGCTTTCCTTATGAAAAAATCCAATCTTGAAATTGGCTACTCAGTCAATATTGTTGCAATTGCAGGTGGCAAGCCTGAGCAACTTGGATTGAGAGATATTCTCAAATACTACATTGCATATCAAAGAGAAATCATTGTCAAGCGCACAACATTTGACCTTAAAGCAGCCAAGGCAAGAGCAGAAATTGTCAAAGGTCTTTTGGTGGCAATTGCCAATATTGACGAAGTCATCCAAATCATCAAAACAAGTGAAACCACTGCCAAGGCAAAGGCAACACTCCGTGAAAGATTTGATCTCAGCGATGAGCAAGCACAAGCAATCCTTGATATGCGCTTGAAAGCCCTTGCACGTCTTGAAGTTGGCAAACTTGAAGAAGAACTTCAACGTCTTGAAAAACTCATTGCCAAACTCAGCGCAATTCTTAATAGCAAGGCAAAACAATATGCAGTTGTCAAGGAAGAAATCCTTGAAATCAAAAAGAACAATCCATCCCCCAGACTTTCAAAGATTTTGGATTCAGCCGAAGCCGACAAAATGGAACTTCCTTCAGCAGAAGAATCCGTCCAATATCGTGAAGGTGTGTTTGTGTTGAACGAACAAGGCACAATTAGATTTATGTCGCAAAAGAGTTACGCTCTTGCGCAAAAAGATATGTCACAATATGGCGTTGCCGAATTGCCCAAGCAAGTGCTTCATGTCAACAACAAAGGAAACCTGTTTGCATTCACGTCAAAGGGCAACCTTGTCAAGATTGATGTGACAAACATCCCTGAAAAGAGATGGAAAGAGAAGGGTGTGAACATTGGCGCACTCAATCCTGAAGTTGCACAAGGGGAATATGTTGTCAAAGCATTCTTCTTTGGCTCAACTCCTGTTGGCGAATTTATGTTCTTCACAAAGCAAGGCATGGTCAAGCGCACAGATGTGACAGAGTTTACATCGGCAAAAGCCTTTGCAAATGCAATCATTCTTGCAGAAGATGACACACTTCTTTCAGTTGAACTTGTAGATGACGAAAAGAATGTCCTTGAAGTGACTGCTGACGGACAATGCTTGATTTACAATCCTTTGGAAGAGCCAATTCAAGGCAGAAAAGCAGGTGGTGCCAAAGGTGTAAAACTTGACGATGGTGACTATATTGTATATGGTGGCTACAACGAAGAAGAAGGCGAAGTGGTCATCTTTACTACAACAGGCTACGGCAAGAGAGTCATTTCATCAACCCTTGAACCTACATCAAGATATTTGAAGGGTGTCAAGATTGTTGACCTTGACAAGAGCAAAGTCAAGTATGTTGGCATGGTCAAAGAGCCATACGATTTGGCAGTTGTGGTTGACGGCAAGACCGACATCATCAACACCGAAGATATTCGCCTTGACACACGTACAACCAAAGGCAAACAAATGTACAAATCAAACATCGCCCTTGTGACAAAAATCAGTGAGGAATAACCTTATGAACAAAATTGGATTTGACCACAATTTGTATATGCAAAAGCAGTCAGAGAGGATCCTTGAAAGGATAAATCTCTTTGACAAGTTGTATCTTGAATTTGGTGGAAAACTTTTTGATGATTTGCACGCTATGAGAGTGCTCCCCGGCTTTGATAAGGGAGCAAAAATCAAACTTCTTGAAAATCTCAAAGACGAGGCTGAAATCATTGTCTGCATCAATGCAAACGACATTGAAAAGAACAAAATACGTGCAGACTACGGCATCACCTACGGCAGTGAAGTTGAAAGGATGATTGACAATATTTCATCAATGGGCATCTTCATCAACTCAGTTGTCATCACAATGTTCCAAGATCAACCCACTGCAAATGCATTCAAATATAAACTTGAACATCGTGGTGTCAAAGTTTATGTCCATCGCCCAATCAAGGGCTATCCTGATGACATCGATGTGGTTGTCAGTGATGAAGGCTATGGCGCAAATCCATATATCGAAACCACAAGACGACTTGTGGTGTGCACAGCCCCCGGCCCCGGCAGTGGAAAGTTGGCAACCTGTCTTAGTCAACTTTATCACGACCACAAAAAGGGCGTCAAAGGTGGCTATGCCAAGTTTGAAACATTCCCTGTGTGGAACTTGTCATTGAGTCATCCTGTCAACGTTGCATATGAAGCAGCAACGGCAGACCTTAATGACGAAAACAAAATTGATCACTATCATCTTGAAAGTTACGGCATACAATCTGTCACATACAACAGAGATGTAGAAGTGTTTCCAAT
>JAZRGC010000030.1:0-2201 GCA_045643985.1 Clostridia bacterium | reverse complement strand
GACGGCAACCTTATCGAAGGTGTATATATGCCACACGACTATGGCAATACACTTTGTTTGTCAACACAAATAGGTTGCAGAATGGGATGCACATTTTGTGCAAGTGGTCTTGATGGATTGCTGCGCAATCTAACCCCCGGCGAAATGCTTGGTCAAGTTGTTGCGGTCAATCACGACAACGGTGGCACAATAAAGAATCGTGCTGTAACAAATCTTGTGTTGATGGGCAGTGGCGAGCCTTTTGACAACTATGATAATGTGCTCAAATTTTTGTCACTTGTAAGCGCAGAAAAAGGCATTAACATAAGCGAAAGAAACATCTCTCTTTCAACATCAGGTCTAGCAGAAAAAGTGCGTATATTTGCCGATAGTGGCCACAAAGTCACTTTGTCCATATCATTGCACGCACCTTTTGATGAACTGCGCTCAAGCATAATGCCTGTCAACAAAAAGTATAAAATCAATGAATTGGTGTCATCGGCACGATATTATTTTGAAAAGACAGGCAGGCGTGTCATCTTTGAATACACACTTATAAAAGGCACAAATGACTCCAATGAGTGCGCAAGAGAACTTGCAAAACTTACATCAGGATTTCCATCTCACGTCAACCTTATTAGGCTCAATGAAGTAAAGGAAAGACATCACGTTGCGCCCACCGAAGATGCAACAAAAGATTTCTTGAAGAAACTTGAAAATCTCGGAGTTTCTGCAACAATCCGCAGATCATTAGGCAATGATATTGAAGGTGCATGTGGACAATTGCGCAGACGATATCTTGAAGAAAACGCAAATAAATAACAAAATATGGCAAAGCAAGCAAAAACAATCAAAGGAAGGGTTATAAAGGCAGTTGCCTCAAAGTTCTTTGTTGACACCGACAATGATGTCAAAGTTTGTTTTGCGCGCAAAAAACTCAAATTTGATGGCAACATCTTTGTTGGCGATTATGTTGAAATTGCAAAAGACAGGGATGTATATGTCATAGAAAGTGTTGAAGAAAGAAAAAATCAACTCATTCGCCCTTATGTAAGCAACGTTGACATTTGTCTTATTGTTGTGGCAACAGAGCCTGAGCCGGATTTTGTACTGGTTGATAAAATCATCGTCAACTGCCTTGAACAAGATATTGAGCCCGTTATTGTTGCAAACAAAACGGATATTGCTCCTGTGGATTTGACTGAATATCAAAACGTTGTGAAATGCTTCAATATATCTGCAGAAACCGGTCAAGGCGTCAAGGAAATCTTTGAATACATTGAAGGTAAAACGGTTACACTTGCAGGACAATCAGCAGTTGGAAAGAGTTCGCTCATCAATGCAATTCTTGACAGTGATGAGTGCGAAATAGGTGAACTTGCAAAGAAGATTAAACGTGGCAAGAACACAACACGTCGCATTGAAATATACAATCTTGGTGGCACATATTTGATGGATACTTGTGGTTTCAGTATGCTTGAAACAGTTGATATTGAACCAGAAAATTTGCGTCTATATTTTGATGACCTTGAAATGTTTAGAAAAGAATGTAAGTTTAACACTTGCACTCACATAAATGAGCCTGAATGTGCCGTAAAACTTCATGTTGGCAATGAGATAGGCCGTGGCAGATATGAGAGATACAAACTCATCTACGATGAACTTGTTGAAAGGAGAAAAAACAAGTATGAATAAAGTTTTGGTTGCGCCAAGCATTTTGTCTGCAGATTTTGGCAAAATGGCAGAAGCAGTTGAAAATATTAAAAAATGGGGTGCAGATTGGGTGCACTGTGACGTGATGGATGGTGTTTATGTGCCAAACATAACCTTTGGTATGCCCATGATCAAAGCACTGCGAAAATATACAGACATGTTTCTTGATGTGCATCTTATGATCACCGAGCCAGAAAAGCATATTGATGCCTTTTGTAAAAGTGGCGCAGATATGGTCACATTCCATCCTGATGCATCAAAAGATCCAATGAGAGCAATACAACTCATCAAGGCAAATGGCAAAAAATGTGGGGTAGTGCTCAATGCTGATCAACCTTTTAGTGTAATTGAGCCTTATCTTGGTATGGTTGATATGGTGCTTATTATGACAGTACAAGCAGGATTTGGTGGACAAAGTTTCATTGCTGATAGGCTTGAAATGGTAAAACGTGTCAAAAATGCAAAATTGCAGAATGGCTACACCTATATGATTCAGTTGGATGGTGGAG
>JAZRGC010000029.1:0-2331 GCA_045643985.1 Clostridia bacterium | reverse complement strand
ACGTTCATTCCATAGCCATCTGTCACACGATTTGGGATGAAATATTGGACATCAAGTTTGTCACGGAGATACAACATCAAGATGGATATTGCGCCAATTCCGTCACAGTCATAGTCGCCAAAAATGAGCACCTTTTCTTTGTGCTGTATTGCCTTTTTGATTCGGTCTGCTGCTTCCTTCATTCCGTCAATGTCAAAGGGAGATGACATCTTGTCAAAGGAAGGGCGAAGGAAGGATATGATTTCCTGCTCAGTTGTCAAACCACGCATGCTTAAAATCCGCATAAAATCATGGGACAAGCCCAGTTCTCGTGCGATATTCAGTTGATTTTCATCAAGTGGCAATCTTTCAATTGGCATAAATATATCCTTTCCCTTTTGTTTTTTCTGTCAAATTATAGAACTACCCCCAAAGTGCATTGGGGGTAGCCGAAAATGCTTGTATTACTTTTTCTTGAAGGTTGTGTTCTTCTTTGAATACTTGTGGATGGGCTTTTGTTGGGGCTTTGCTTTGGGTGCTTTGGGTTGTGCCACAACTTGTTCTTCTCCATAATATTCGCGGATTGCTTCGCCTCTATAGACGGTTTGTTCTTCGTCATCTTCTTCGTCTTTCTTTTCGTAGTTTACACCGTTTGAGTGGCGCTTTGCATCGATTTTGTCAAATGCTTTGCTGAGGCCTGCCCAGACGGGTGTTGCAAGAAGAACTGATGAATAGAAACCAGCAACAAGACCAAGGATGATAGGAATGCAGAATTCACGAATTGTAGAACTGCCAAAGATTGCAAGGAATCCAACAGTGATGAATGTTGTCAATGTGGTGAACAAACTTCTGCGCATATTTTCACGAACTGATTGATCACCGATTTCTGCATAAGGAATATCCTTTTGACCTTTGAGAGGTTTGATGTTTTCACGGCAACGATCAAAGATGATGATGGTGTTGTTGATTGAGTAAGCAACAATTGTGATGATTGCTGCAACAAATGATTGGTTGATTTGGATTCTGCAGATGATTGTCAATGCAAACATGATGACTACGTCATGGATGAGTGCGATGATTGCTGCGATACCACTTGCAGGGGTAAATCTCACAATGATGTAGATGAGGATGAGTGCAAGTGAAACTGCAAGTGCAATGCCTGATTTTGAAAGCAAATCTTTTGCTGCTGTTGCACCGATTGATTCGTATGTGACATTGTCCTTGATTTCTGCATAGAGAGTGTTGTTGAGTTCCTCACGAATTTCTTCGTTGAGTGCTGCGATCTCTGCATCATCTCTTGAGATGTTTTTGTATCTGAAACTGATTGCAGTTTCATTTACGTTTTCTGCCTTTTGCAATTGAGGTGTGCCAACGTTGACACCGTGCTTTTCAATTGCTTCGGTGATACGTTGAACGTGATAGTCATAGTTGTCAATTGCATCTTGACCGATTGTGACTGTGACAAGTGTGCCACCTTCAAAGTCAATGCCGATGCCAACTGCATCTGTATAACTGCCAGTTGTTGCGCCCAATGCGATGATAAGGACAAGTGCTGTGACGATGATCACAACAGGTGCGATGATCCAGAACTTCCAGTTCTTTGCGATGGGCATTGTGCTTATAGAAGACAAAAATTTATTGTTTTTCATATTATTTGCCCTCCTCTACTTTTTGACCACGTTTGAGGCCGTAAAGTTTTGCGTTAAGTCCGGGGTGTTTTCTGTCAAGTTTTGCTGTCAAGGGCAAGAATGCACTGAGAATGAGTCTTGTGATGACAAGTGATGTGAACATTGAAAGGATGATACCAATGAACAATGTCACTGCAAAGCCTTGAATTGTTGCTGAACCGACGATCCAAAGAACGATTGCACCGATAAGGGTTGTCACGTTGCCGTCGATGATTGCTGCGATTGAACGTTTGAAACCACTTTGCACTGCTGACTTGATGGGTTTGTTGGTGTCACGGTATTCTTCACGGATTCTTTCGAAGATGATGACGTTGCCGTCAACTGCCATACCGATTGAAAGGAGCAAACCTGCGATGCCGGGGAGTGTAAGTTGGACCCAAGGAAGGACTGCACTGAACCAGAGCAAAAGCACGATGTATGCACAAAGTGCGATTGATGCTGCAAGACCTTGGAAACGATATACAACACACATAAAGACAAAGATGCATGCAATGCCGATTGCGCCTGCGAGGAGTGCATTCTTCAATGCATTTTCGCCCATGGTGGGTGAAATGCTTCTCACTTCTGATTGTTGAAGTTTGACACCAAATGTGCCTGATTGAAGACGTGTTGCAAAGTCTTTGGCTTCTTCATAGGTGTAGCCGTTGCCACTTGTGATAATTGC
>JAZRGC010000028.1:0-23139 GCA_045643985.1 Clostridia bacterium | reverse complement strand
CAAAAATCGTGGTTTCGTATTCCCCGGAAGTGAAATCTACGGTGGCCTTGCAAATACATGGGATTACGGCCCTTTGGGCGTACAACTCAAAAACAACGTCAAAGCCGCTTGGTGGAAGAAATTTGTCACCGAAAGCCCTTATAACGTTGGTCTTGACTGTGCAATCTTGATGAACCCTCAAGTGTGGCACGCATCAGGACACCTTGGTGGTTTCTCAGATCCTCTTATGGACTGCAAAAACTGCCACTCACGTCATCGT
Organism: Clostridia bacterium; assembly: GCA_045643985.1. GTDB lineage: Bacteria > Bacillota > Clostridia > Christensenellales > CAG-917 > RGIG4097. The sequence continues at coordinate 22,880 of JAZRGC010000028.1, read as the reverse complement.
GCAGACAATCTTGTTGAAGATTATATGAAGAAGAAGGGCATCGAAGAAAACATCGCCGGTTGGTCAAATGAACAACTTGAAGCATACGTCACAGAGCACGGCATCACTTGCCCCATCTGTGGAAAGAGCGATTTCACAGGCATAAGAAAGTTCAACCTTATGTTCAAGACATTCCAAGGTGTCACAGAAGACAGTGTCAACACAGTCTATCTCCGTCCCGAAACTGCACAAGGCATTTTTGTCAACTTCAAAAACGTTCAACGTACAACAAGAAAGAAAGTTCCTTTCGGCATTGGTCAAATCGGCAAATCATTCCGCAACGAAATCACACCCGGCAACTTCATCTTCCGTGTGAGAGAGTTTGAACAAATGGAACTTGAATTCTTCTGCAAGCCCGGCACTGACCTTGAATGGTTCCAATATTGGAGAAGTTTCTGCCACAACTGGCTTCTTGAACTTGGCATGAACGATGATTGCCTCAGACTCCGTGACCACGATCCCGATGAACTTTGCTTCTATTCAAAAGCAACCACCGACTTTGAATTCCTTTTCCCATTCGGTTGGGGCGAACTTTGGGGCATAGCAGACAGAACTGACTACGACCTTACACAACACATCAACACAGCAGGCAAGGATCTCAGTTATATTGATCCTGTCACCAACGAAAAGTATATCCCTTACGTCATCGAACCTTCTCTCGGTGTCGAACGTATGGTTCTTGCACTCCTTTGCAATGCTTACGATGAAGAAGAAGTGGGCGAAAATGACACACGTGTCGTCATGCACTTCCACCATGCAATCGCACCTATCAAGGTTGCAATCCTTCCTCTCCAAAAGCAACTCAACGAAAAGGCAGAAGAAATCTACCACACCCTCACCAAGCACTTTGCTTGCGATTTTGATGGCAGTGGTTCAATCGGCAAGAGATATCGCCGTCAAGACGAAATCGGCACACCTTACTGCGTGACCATCGACTTTGACACATTGGAAGACAACACCGTCACCGTCCGTGAGCGTGACACAATGGCACAAGTCCGTATCCCCGTGGAAAACTTGGTAAGTTATTTCACCGAACAATTTGAATATTAAAAACTGCGCTATTTAGCGCCTATCATCGTCAGATACACCCCACAGGATTCTCACATACAACAAGTATGCTACGACCCCTGTGGGTTTTTCTTCCTTGTTATGCATCAAAATATCGCAGTTTTTTAAAACAATACTTTTTGGCTAATAACAAAAAGGCAGACCATTCAAGGTCTGCTTTTTTTTTGTTTTTTTGTTTTTGTTAATTATTGATAGATTGTTGATAAATCAAGTATTCGAGATATGACACTCCACCGACAATGTTATAATTTGTCAATGTGGTCACACTTGCATTATTAGCATGATATATTACGGTGTTTTCATGGAATGCGACGCCAACATGGTCGACTGTTACAGAGTCGGGGATATAGATGGATTTTAGTGCAGGGCATTCAGAAAAAGCGTTTTGAGCAATAAGTTTCACACCTTCAGAAATTGTGACACTTGTCAAATTGTTGCATCTTGCAAAGGCAGGACCAACATAATCTATTGTTGCAGGAATATGCAAAGTTTTGATTGGTGCATCATCAAATGACGTTCCGAATATTGTTGTGACGGGGTAGTATTTGCCGTCAGAACATCTTGCGAAAGCGGGGATGTATAGATCATCAACCCAAATTATGACGCCAGCATAAGTATGACATAGTTCATATTCATCAGGAACGATTATGTCATTATTGCAAACTATGACAATATTCTTTGTCCTATCGAAATACATTTTAATGCAAGAGCCACTTTTTTGCATATCTTTTTGCAGTTTGGCTGTATCCCACATTGCAAACAAAGTTAAATCTCTATATACAGGTGTATAATTTGAATATTTGATGTCGTTTTGTGTTGTGCCAGTGGACCAACCGAGGAAGTATCTTGACAAATATTCATCGAATTCAGGAAGATCCAAGCAGTCGCCTTTGATTACACTTGTGCTGAAATTTGTATATTCAATGTAATATGATTGGAATATTTCGGGCAAATTGTAGTCATATGAAACTTGACATGTCTCTTGTTCTTCTTTCAATTGATACCAATTATATTGTGTGAAACTTGCAGGAGCATATTGAGATGTTCCACTATAAATTCCAATCCAGTTGCTTGGTGTGTCAGTCAATGTTGCAGAGGATGAAGGTGTTTCACTGCAATATTTTATATGCACATAATAGGATGTTCCGTTGGTGCCAATTGCTCTATATTCAGTTTTTTCATCGTTGATTACCCAATAGCCATCACTGCTTATAGAAATAGTAGGAGTTTGTCCGTCCACTGCAAGGGCCTTCACGCCTGTGTCTTCGTCACCTATCCACCAGTTGCCATTGGTGCCAATTGAAGGTGTTGAGCCATAGACCTTCAATTCGCTCAATGCGATCAAGTCTTTCCAATTGTCATCACTTGATTGATTGTTGTCTGCATATCTCCATTGAATGCTGGAATCTGTTTTTCTAAATTCAACTTCACGACCATTTATGCCGGGATTTCCTTGAAGTGAATCGCTCAACAAATCTGCAACTTCATCAATGCTGATCAAGTTGTTCCAAATGGAATCGCCACTGATTTGCCATTGTACAAACCCGCCGTCAACTCTCACATTCACGTCTGTGGTTTCATCACATCCAGCAAATACAAAAAGCATAGAAAACACCATTATACAAAGTGTAACAGATGCCAAAACTTTGGATAATTTCTTATTTTTCATATTTTTACTCCTTTTTACAGATACTTATAATAATTCAAGTATATAAGGTCTTTTGACCTATGTCAAGTCTAAAGACCTATAAACAATTATAATGTGCATATGGAATATATAGAAATCATCAAGGATATTTTGATAACACATAACCTTAGTCAAGATAAACTTGCCAAAATTTTGGGAGTTAATCAAACAACTGTAGGGCAGTGGATTTTGGGAAAAAAGAAGCCATCATATGATAGTATAATGGCAATTTACCAACATTTTGGAGTAACACCAAATGAAATATTCGGCATTTACAAATAGACACTCTTTCCTCAAACGGTTGGAGTGTTTTTTTGAGTCAATTATGAAAAAGCCGAGCGATTGCTCGGCTTTTTTGTTTGGGCGAGTGCCCGTAGGGTTGGTTGCAGGGTTATTTGCAACAACCAATGCCGTGGCCACCACAGCAGTTCATGATGAGAAGCCAAGGAAGAATATCGCAGATATTGCAACCACAGCAACACACCAAGAGAAGGATGAGGATGTAGTCATTGCAACCACAGCCACAGTTTGTTCCACCATTTGCAAAGAAGCCGTTCATTATGTAAACCCCCTAGATTTTTTGGATTGCTCCTACAGTACCATACGCTTCCAAAAATTTTTGTGTTCATACTCTTTTCAAAATTTTCAAAATTCAACTTGGATTTTTTTGTTTTGCAGGCATTGAAGTGGGGTGGTGATTATATAATATTTTGTGGATTACATAAAGAAGTTGATAGGAATTGTGGCAGGGTTGTTTTGCACGCTTGTGGTTGCGTGGCTTTGTGCATTTCAACTGAAAATAGATTTTATATGGTACGATTCGCTTGTTAAACCTGTGTTTGTGCCAAATCCAACAATTATGACACTGCTTGTTTCGGGTGTCTATTTCATGAGTATAGTGGTCATTGCAAGGCTTGTCACAGGCAAGCATTTTTATCCGTCAATGGTGTTGATTGCAGTGCTAGGAATTTTTTCAATTTTGTTTGTCCACTCATTTTTCACTTTCAAAAATGTCTATCTTGCCTTTGTATTCACCATTGTGATTTTTGCAATTTCTCTCATCTTGCAAGTGCGATTTTTCACAAAAGAACTTAGGATTTCATTGTACTTTTTGCCTATATTCATATTCAACACATATTCACTTGTTGCAATGTCTGCCATTGCATTTGCCAACTAATTTTCCATCATTTTTATTCACATCAGGCAGTGTCAAAACCTTGTGTCAAATCTTTTTGCCCATACAATTTGATTTCCTGCATATCTAGGCAAAATTGACTTATAAGTCAACAGAAAAATTTTTCTTGCGATTGTTGATGAAATTTGGTATAATGTTTAAGATAAGAGAGGTATGCATTTTGATACTGGCAATTGACATTGGCAACACCAATATAAAATTTGGCACTTTTGACCGAGATGAGATGGTGTCATCAAGGCGTGTTTCAACGGAGCGCCGTTGCACTGCTGACGAATATGGCATCATCATCAAGGAACTTTTGTCACAATCAAACAACACAGTCAAAGACGTTGAAGGTGTTGTGCTTTCATCTGTTGTGCCTGCGCTCAACTACACAATGGAGCACGCTTGTGAGTTTCTTTTCAACCAAAAGCCATTGGTTGTCAATCACACAATTTCAACAGGGATCACCATTGACTACGACAATCCCAACGGACTTGGCGCAGACAGAATTGTGGGCATGGCATCGGCATATCACAACTATGGCGCACCCCTTATCATCATCGACTTTGGCACGGCGACAACATTCAATCTCCTTGACAAAGACGGCAGATTTTTTGGTGGCGCAATTTGCCCCGGCATCAAAACGGGAGCAGAAGCACTTGTAAGCAAAACTGCCAAACTCCCACATATCGAACTTGTCAAGCCTGAAAGCATTGTGGGCAAGGACACTCGTGGATGTATGCAGTCAGGCATCATATATGGCTATGCCGGCCTTGTGAAATATATGGTGGACAACTTCAAAGCATTGCCCGAAATGGAAGGGGCAAAAGTTGTTGCAACAGGTGGACTCAGTGAGTTGATCTCTCAAATCGAGCCAAACATAGTTGACATCACAGACAGAGCACTTGCTCTCAAAGGGCTCAACTATATCTATCATCTCAACAAAAATTAGTGAGCAAAATTGGATAGTTTTCCAATTTGTACCAAAAGGATAAATATGAAAAAAATCGGCGTTGCACTTTTAGGTCTTGGAGTCGTAGGTGGTGGCACTTATGAAATCCTTACATCAAAAAGAGAATACATCAAGGCAAACGATGGTCTTGATATTGAAGTGAAAGCAGTCCTTGAAAGAAACCTTGACAGAGTCAAGGAGTTGGGCATAGATGAATCTTTGGTGGCAAAAGATATTGATGAAATCGTCACCAATCCTGACATCCACGTTGTTGCAGAATTCTTTGGTGGAGTCGAGCCTGCAAGGACATTCCTTTTGAAAGCACTTGAAAATGGCAAGAGCATTGTCACTGCCAACAAGGAAATGTTTTCAAAGAGTTGGGTTGACCTTGAAAATGCAGGCAAAAAGACAGGCGCAGGACTTTATTTTGAAGCATCCTGTGTTGGTGGAGTGCCCATCATTCGCACTTTGACAGATGCAATGCAAGGCAATCATATGACCTCATTGAAGGGCATTGTCAATGGCACAACCAACTATATTTTGAGCCGTATGAGCGATGAAGGAGTGGACTACAACACATGCTTGAAATCTGCTCAGGACCTTGGTTATGCAGAGGCAAATCCCACTGCAGACGTTGACGGATTTGACTCCATGTACAAGAACAGCATTCTCTCATCACTTGCCTACAAAAAGAGAGTGCCCCTTGACAAAATCTATCGTGAAGGCATCTCATCTGTGGACGTCCTTGACCTTGAAATTGGCAAGGAATTGGGCTATACAATGAAACTTCTTGCAATATCCAAAAACAACGGCAAAATGACCGAAGCAAGAGTTCATCCTGCATTTTTGCCCAATGAACACCCACTTTCTGCTGTAAAAGGCTCATTCAATGCAGTGTTTATCAATGGGGATAATGTTGATGATGTGATGCTTTATGGCAGGGGTGCAGGATCACTTCCCACAGGCAGTGCAATTGTCAGTGACATCGTGTTTGCAGGCAAAAACAATGAGCATCGCCGTTTCAATTTTGAAGGGGATGACGTGGATGAAAGCACTTTTGCAACAGACTTTTCAACAGAGTATTATCTCCGTTTTGTTGCCAATGACACAGCCCAAGCATTGAGCAAAATCACTGCACTCATTGAAGACGGTGGAGTGTCTGTTGTCAAGGCATTGACCAAAGACGGCAACGTTGTGCTCATCACTGGCAAAACAAAGGAAAGCAATATGCAACAATTGGTTGCAAAGGCAACAAAACTCAGTGCAGTGGACACCCTTGGCGCACTTGTGAGAATCGAGAAATAATGATAGTTTTTGTTGTACGAGAAAAAGTCAATAGCGATGCATTCATCCGTTTTGGATATGCCAACTATCGTGATTTGTGTGGTCATCTCCATGGCGACTTGCCAGAGAGTGTCAACATCATACGAGATGGTGGACACAAGCCAAGGCTTGACGTAGATGGCGTGCATTTCAATTTGTCCCACTCAGGGGATTTGGTGCTTCTTGCATTCTCCCACACTGAAATCGGTGTTGACGTTGAAAAGATACGTCCTGTCAACAGAGAGAAATTCACATTTATCGAAGCAAGTGATGATGCTGAGTTTTTTGAAAAGTGGACCGAAAGGGAAAGTTATACAAAGTTTACAGGCAAGGGCATTTTGTCCATAAAAGAGCCTGTGCCAGAAGATGCTCACTTTGAGCACTTTGACATGTGGGATTATCACGCTTGCTTGTGTGCTCCCCCACAAAACATCCGTTGCTTTGAAATCAATCCTGACTCCGTGAAGGAATTTGAATAGGGCAATCAAAAAAGAAAATAAACAAAATCAACAAAACAAAAAAGCAACCAAGGTTGCAAAAATAGAAAAAATCGCCGAAAGGCACAAGGAGAATATAAAATGACAGTTTTAGAAAAAATCAGAGAAATCATCGTTGCACAAATGGGTTGCGACCCCAAAGACGTCAATGAAGACACAAACATCACTGACGATATCGGTTGCGATAGCCTTGACGTTGTTGAAATGCTTATGGCAGTGGAAGAAGAATACGGCTTTGAACTTGACAATGACGAAGCAATCGGCATCAAAACCGTTGGTGAAGTTGTTGCTCTTATCGAAAGCAAACTCAACTAATTTTCTTTTCAACCATAAAAAGTCCGACAATTTTGTCGGATTTTTTATTTTTAAATTTAAATGATACAACCACAAAAATTCAAAAAAATTGCCTTTGGAAATTAATAATTGCATAAAATTTGCCACAAATTGCATAAAATCTGCAAAAAGTAAAAATATTTTACAAATAATCAAAAAATATGCAAAATTACTTGCCAAAATTTGCATAAATTGTTATCATTGTCAAGCATTAATTAAGATTAAAGATTTTAGGTGAATATATGAAGAAAAAAATAGGGGTGACAATTCTTGTGTTGATTGTGCTTGCAAGTGCATTGCTTGCGCTTTCGGCATGCAATGAAAACAAGAATTCCGTCAAGATTATCCCTGTGGAATTGACCGGAGAGCAGTACGGCTATTGTGTCAGTGAAGATGACACGGCACTTCTTGCAAGTGTCAACGCCTTCCTTGAAAAGATTATGGAAGACGGCACACTTGACGGACTTTATGCCAAGTATGACAGCACAAAAAATTCAGGCTACTCATCAATCACTGGCATCGGCTCAAATGTTGCCACAAGCGAAGTGGGCATTGACAAACCATTGATTGTTGCAACCAACACTGAGTTTGAACCTTTTGAGTATAAAAACGGTGGCAATTATTGTGGCATTGACATGGAAATTGCCAGCCTTCTTGCCGACTATCTTGGCAGGACATTGGTGGTCAAAGATATGGATTTTGATGCAGTGGTAACGTCTGTTGAAAAAGGGCTTTGCCACATTGGAATGGCAGGACTGACCATAAGCGCAGACCGTATGGAAGCAGTGCAATTTTCAATTCCGTATTATGGCACAACACAAATGATACTTGTCATGGAAGACAATATTACATTCGACAACTGCAACACCAAAGAAGATGTCGAAATCGCACTATCGGCACTTAATGGTGCAAAAGCAGGTGCACAAACTAGCACTACGGGATTTTACTACATTCAAGGCAGTGAAGATTTTGGCTTTGACGGATTCAAGAATATATCCATCAACGCCTATGATTCAGTTGCCCTTGCAGTGACTGATATGATCAACGGAGCAGTGGATTTTATCGTGGTTGACAAAGCCCCTGCAAAAGCACTTGTCAGCAAGATGAATGAGCAATCAGGCTTTGGTGCAAAGTGGGATTTGTTTGTCCGTTCATTCAAAGAGTATGAGGGTGGAAAGACAATCCTTATGGGCATCCACAACACAATGGTCATTGCAGTCCTTGGTCTTGTCATCGGCATAGTCATCGGCACAATCATCTCTGTCATCAAAGTTATGCCACGTGAAAACAAAATCGCAAGATTTTTCGGCTTCATTGGAGATTTGTATGTGACAGTATTCAGGGGCACACCACTTGTTGTCCAACTGCTCATATTCTACTACATACTTTTCCCTGCATTGAACATTCGCATAGAAAGCCTTGTTGTTGCCATAGTCACATTTGGCATGAACAGTGGAGCATACGTGGCAGAAATTATGCGTGGTGGCATCAAGTCCATCGACAAAGGTCAGTTTGAGGCAGGCAGGGCATTGGGGCTCAGTTATGGCACAACAATGTTCAAGATTGTCATACCACAAGCAGTCAAGAATATTCTTCCCACCCTTGGCAACGAGTTTATCGCTCTCATCAAAGACACGTCAGTTGTTGGATTTATTGCAACTCTTGACATCACACAAGCCTTGAAGCGTATCGGCTCACAAAACTATGAATTTATCGTGCCATACTTGCTTCTTGCACTCATCTATCTTGTGATTGTGCTCATAGTCACAGGCATCGTCAAACTTATTGAAAGGAGAATGAACAAAAGTGATAGACGTAATTAATCTCACCAAAAAATATGGCGACCTTTTGGTCCTTGATGATATTTCAACCACAATAGAGCAAGGCGAAAAAGTGGTTGTAGTTGGCCCGTCAGGTGGTGGAAAGTCCACATTTTTGAGATGTCTTAATGTCCTTGAAGATCCAACTTCGGGCAGAATTATGTTTATGGGCAACGACCTTGTGGACTTGAAAGTTGACATCAATGAGCAACGTGAAAACATAGGAATGGTGTTTCAGCAATTCAATCTTTTCAACAATCTCACAGTGAAGGAAAACATCACACTTGCACCTATCACAATAGGCAAAAAGCGCATTCGCCAAATGAAAGCGCAAAAGATCTGTGTGCCAATTTACAACAAATATGTCCAACTTTTTGGCAAGAAACACAATGCAACAATTGATCAAAAACGTGACAAAATCCAAGCAGAAATTGACGCCCTTGAAGGGTTGCTTGCCCCTGTTGTAGAGCAGTGGGAAAAGACCAAAATCATCAAGGAAAAGGAAGGCAAAAAGTACGCCACTTATGACCAAAAACTCACAAAGGGAAAGTTGAATTTGGCAAGCAAAATTGAAAAGAAGGAGCGCAAACTTTCACACCTTTTGCCATACGAAAAAAAGGATGTAATTTGCCCCGAATTTTCAACAGTGAAAGATGTCAAATCCAATGCCGAAAAGGAAGCAGAAATTCTCCTTGAAAGGATAGGACTCCTTGACAAAGCAGACGTCTATCCAAGCACACTTTCAGGTGGACAAAAACAACGTGTTGCCATTGCCAGAGCCCTTGCAATGAAACCCAAAGCATTGCTCTTTGACGAGCCCACATCAGCCCTTGATCCTGAAATGGTTGGAGAAGTTTTGGACCTTATCAAACAGGTTGCAGATGAAGGTATGACCATGGTCATCGTCACTCACGAAATGGGCTTTGCAAGAGAAGTTGCCACAAGAGTGTTGTTTATGGCAGAAGGCAAAATCCTTGAAGAAAACACCCCAGACAAATTTTTCACAGAGCCAAATCATCCAAGACTCAAAGAATTTTTGGCAAATATTTTGGATTGAGTTCAACGCTAAATTCCACAAAGCGATGACTATGGCAGTAAGTTGACAAAATAACCAAACAAGCAGTTTAATTGCTAAATATATTATGATAAAATACGGAATATGCAAACAAAATGCAGTTCCGTTTTTTAATTGTGTTTATTTTCCACATCATTTCATATGTTGAGCAAGCACTTGAACTGCACATGAAAGTGTCATCGAAAGGTTTTTCAAACATTTGTTCTTTACTTTAAGAATAGAATATGCTATTATATTGTATAAACTTGTGGGTACGTGCGCATAAGCGTGTGTGGCGCAAGAGATAGGGAACGTATGAAGTATATCGAACTGAAAAAACACATTGAAGATTGTCTTAATGGGGCAAAGTCATTTGAGCCGATGTATGTTGTCGGTGGTGCTGATGCATATCTTCGTGGCACAGCCGTGGCAATGTTCAAATCCATTGTTGACACCGAGTATGCCGACTTCAACTTGTCAGTGATTTCTCACGGACAAGGGGTTTCATCTGCCATTGATGCTTTGTCGCTTTTCCCTATGTTTGATGAAAGAAAGGTGGTCATCATACCAGACTTTCCAAGCAAGATAAATGACCAAGAAAGAGCGCAAATTTTGGCATATCTTTCTAGTCCAAATCCTGCATCGATTTTTGTCATTGTTGCAGAAGATGCTCAAAGCAAAAATGACGGAAAGGAATCATCTCAAGACGATGACGAAAAGAAGGGCAAAGGGGAGTCTGGCAAGACAATTGCATCCTTCATAAAAGAAGCCAAGTTGACACTTGTTGACTGCGCAAAACTTGATGAGAACATTGTCGCAGTGGAACTTGAAGGGATACTGAAAGAGCACCCTGCAAAATCCATCGAGCCAAGAGCACTTCATGCACTCATTGAAAAAACTCTTGGGGATATGTCAAGAATTGTCTGTGAAGTGAAAAAGTTGAAAGCATATTCTGAAAACACAATCACTCTTGCAGACGTAGAAGCAATGGTTGCCCCTGACCTTGATTTTGCAATTTTTGCCTTTGCAAGTGCAGTCAGTGAGCAACAGCCCGAAAAAGCCCTTGAAATTGTTGCCACATTTTTCAAGCAAGGCATAAGAGGGGATACTCTCATCGCCCTTCTTTACGGGCAATATCGCAAGATGCTCCATGCAGAGTTGCACAAAAATGATGACAATGCACAGGTGGCATCAATGCTTGGCATATCAGACAAGCAACTGTATCACGTCAAGCGAGTTTCCAAAAACTATACACAAGTAAGATTGAAACAAGCAGTGGACTATCTCCACAATCTTCAATACGCCATTCGCTCAGGCAAGCGCATTGACACAACGGCAGTGCACGATGCAGTGCTCACGTTGTTGAATATCTAGGAATTATGGAAAACGAAGAAGTAAAAGTCAAAGTAATCAATCAAAACAATCAATTGAAAATCAATCCCAAATACTATCCTGTCATTTGGATAGTGATGATTTTCTGTTCATTTGTAAGAAATTTCTATCAAAGTTATATGATCTTTATGCAAACAAGCAACGTTGCACTTGGTCTATATAACGGGCTCATTGATTTTGTCATTGGTGGTGGAAGCAGTGCAGTGCTGATTTTGGTATTGACCACGCTTTTGTACCATATGGGCGCAAGACGTGGAATGAGAGCAATACCTCAAAAGGATTTCATCTATACCACAATGATATTTGTGTCAATTGCTTGGTTTGTGACAGGTATGATCAATATGTTCAGTTTTCTTGAACCTGCAATGCAATATTGCAATCTCTTCACAACGGACATAGCAGTGATGACCGTGTCATTGGCACTTATGTTTTTCTTGGTGCTTGTGCCAAACTATCTCAATCCAAAGCAAGCAGAAAAACATTTCAAATTCTACGGCAAAATCTACGTCATATACAATGCAGTGGTTTACATCTTTGGCGCAATGGGAGTGTTGTCCTGCATCGCAATTGCAGACGATCCTGCACTCCTTAGCCGACTTGACAACGTCTATTATTCAAACTACGGCACAGACATACCCATCAAAGATTTGTTTGAAATGTTCGCCTTTGCAAAAGAAGGTATGATGGTTTCATCATACATCTCAATTGGTCTTGCAGTGGCAATGATAGTTGCATACTTTGTCCTTGCCAACGTGCTGACAAACAAAGCAAAGGATTTCAAGGAAGAAATCAAACCTGAAATGATGGAAGGCATCTTCTTCACAGACGGCAAAAACTTCTACACCGTTGAGGATTTGAAAAATGGCAAAATGGGTGTCAATCCCGACAAAAATCCATTTGCTGACGATGACGACAACGGAGATGGCCCTGTTTTTGAAGAACTTGACTTTTAGTCAAAACTGAAACTTAAAATCTAACTCTTTTGAGAGGAAAATATGTATAACTTTGTTGATTGGATCAAAAATATCGACTTGTATGCAATGATCGATTGCATAATCGCACTGACATTTGTCGTTTTGTTCATCATCTTTTTTGCATACAAACGTCATTTGAGAGTGTTGTGTCTTTTGGCATCAGTCTTTGTCCTTGACATATTGGTGCAAGTCCTTGCACAACTCCATCAAGGCGAAGCACTGACACTTGCAAGATACTGTATGCACTATTTCACAGTGCTTGTGCTTTTGGTGGTGGCAGTTGTCTATCAAAATGACTTCAAGTCCATCTTCCAAAAACTTGGCAACCCCAAAGGCATCTCACTCTTTGGCGAAAATATGTCAAGTGATGATGAACTCCGTGAAGCCACAGATGAAATCTTGTCGGCTTGTCAGGATATGGCAAAGCAAGACATTGGTGCAATCATCATCATTGATATGAATGGGGACATCCAAGACACAATCATTGAGTCTGGCACACAACTTGGCGCAGTGTTGACAGCACCTTTGCTTGAAAGCATTTTCAACACAAAAGCACCTTTGCACGATGGTGCAGTTGTTGTGAGAGGCAACAAGATTGTTGCAGCAGGTTGTTTCCTTCCTTTGACTCAAAAGAACGTCAACAAGGAAATGGGCACACGCCACCGTGCAGCAATCGGCATCACCGAAGAAACAGACGTTTTGTCAATTGTTGTCAGTGAAGAAACAGGCATCATTTCAGTTGTAAGACATGGCGAAATCAAGAGATATATGACCATGGACAAACTGAAAGAAGAAATCGAAGATGCCTATGGTATTTCAATGGCAGCCCTTGCAAGACGTGAGGAAAAGAAAGAAAAGAAACATCACGGTAGATTTGAATGAGAACAATAAAATCTGTTGATATTTTACTGCCAAAAGTGGCAGAGCCTGAAAAGTGGGCAGTTGTTTCCTGCGACCAATTTACGTCACAAAGGGACTACTGGCAAACTCTCGAATATTATGTTGGAGATGCCCCCAGCACCTTGAAACTGATTTTCCCTGAAGTCTATCTTGAAGATGACGATGCAGAAGAAAGAGTTGACAAAATAAACAAAGCAATGAAGGATTATCTTGACAGCAATGTATTTTATACATTGAAGGATAGTTTCATCCTTGTAAAACGTGACACGGAATATCGTACTCGATTGGGACTTATTGTTGCAATCGACCTTGAAGACTATTCCTACAACTATCCAACTGAAGCACCCCTTCGTGCAACTGAGGGTGTTGTTGCATCAAGGATCCCACCACGTCTTAAAATTCGCAGAGATGCACCCATAGAGTTGCCACATATTCTTGTGGTTATGGATGACAGAAAGGGCAGAGTCATTGAGGATTTGTACAGCAATTGCAACAACTATGAAAAGTTGTATGACTTCGACCTTAATATGAAAGGTGGTCATTTGACAGGATATAGAGTGGACAAGAAAGAGGTTTTTGACCGTCTTGCACTTTATGAAAAGGACATTGATGGATTGTATGGTGTGCGCACCGACTTTACCCTTGCAGTTGGAGATGGCAATCACTCACTTGCCACAGCACAAGCCCATTGGAATGAAATCAAACAAGGGCTCAGTGACAAAGAAAGAGAATGCCACCCTGCAAGATTTGCCCTTTGCGAACTTGAAAACCTTCACGACACAGGCATAGTGTTTGAGCCAATACACAGGGTTGTGTTTGACGTTGACAACAATGATTTTGTAGCCAAATTGAAGTCATCGCTTCAAGGCGAAGGACAACTGGAAGTTGTCTATGACGGCAACAAGGCAATGTTGCCTTGCAACCCAATAGGCGCAGAATGCATTGCCGAAGTGCAAGCAGTCATTGATGAGTACATATCAAAGAATGGTGGTGTTGTGGATTATATCCACGGCACAGAGCATTTGCTTCAAGTGGCAAAGGAAAAGAATGGTGTGGCAATCTTTATGCCAACCATCAAAAAGGACGAACTTTTCCAATACGTTGTTGACCATGGCAATCTTTCAAGAAAGTCATTCAGTATGGGAGAAGCAGAGGAAAAAAGATATTACTACGAGTGCCACAAAATAGTGGACTGACCAAGAGCACGTTTTTTCCAAAATTTACTTATTATAAAGTATAGTGGGAGTATTTATGAAAGTATGCAAATTTGGTGGAACTTCAATGGCAAATTCCAAAACCATTTTGAAGGTTGTGGACATCATTGAAAGTGATCTATCAAGACATTATATAGTTGTTTCAGCACCGGGCAAGCGCACCCCCGAAGATATCAAGGTTACAGATGCATTGTATGCATGTTTCAACGATGTCAAAAAGACGGGCAATTGCAACAATTCCTTCAAAGTGGTTGAAAAGAGATTCCGTGAAATCGTGCAGGAATTAGGTGTTGACATTGACATAGACAACGAACTTAAAACGATCAAGGAAGGCATCGAAAAGTCAACAACCCCAGACTATGCCGCATCTCGTGGGGAATATTTGTCAGCAAAGATTTTGGCAATGCGCCTTAATTATGACTTTGTTGACGCATATGACCTTATCAAATTCAATGAAAAAGGCGAGTTGTTGTTGCACTACTCATTGGACAGAGTCAAGGCAAAACTCTCCACCCTTCAATATGCAGTCATACCAGGATTTTATGGCAGTGACAGCAAGGATGCAGTGCGCACCTTCTCACGTGGTGGCTCAGACATCAGTGGAGCAATTGTTGCAAGAGCAATGGGCGCAGACATCTATGAAAACTGGACGGACGTTGACGGCTTTTTGACGGCAGACCCACGTATTGTTGAAAATCCATCAACAATCACAGTGCTCAGTTATAAGGAGTTGAGAGAGTTGTCCTATATGGGCGCAGAAGTTATGCACCCTGAAAGCATTTTCCCTGTGTACAGTGTTGGGCTTCCTATCAACATCAAAAACACCTTCAACCCTGCCCACCCCGGCACAATGATTGTCAAGGCAGTTGACGGACAACTTGACGGAAACAATGTCATCACAGGCGTGTCAGGACAAAAGGGATTGACCATCATCAACATCGAAAAGAACTTGATGAACAGTGAAGTTGGCTTTGTTCGTAGAGTGCTTTCAATACTTGAATATGAAGGAATTTCATTTGAGCATTTGCCCAGTGGAATTGACACAATGTCCCTTGTCATCCGTGATGAATATCTCAATGGCAAGATGCAGAGAATACTGCAAAAAATCAAGGAAACAGTCAATCCTGACAATCTTGAAATCCACAGTGGTATGTCCCTTGTGGCAATTGTTGGACACAATATGGCATGCCGATTGGGCACTGCGGCAACAGTGTTTAGAGCCCTTGCCGATGCCCACATCAACATACGTATGATTGACCAAGGCTCAAGCGAGTTGAACATCATCGTGGGAGTTGACACTTGCGACTACGAGAAGGCAATCAACGCAATATACTATGCATTTACAAAGGAGCAATAAGGAGAAATATATATGGCAGATGAAGCAAAAGTTGTTTTAGAAGCACTGCGCAAACTGACAGGCACCAACGACATTTACAAGGTTATCGAAGCAGAAGAAATCATTGCAGAATTGCCTTATCAAATGTCCAAACTGCAATTGTCTGCAACCATAAGAGATTTGCGTGATAGAGAGTATATCAAAGTCAAATATTTCACACCTGATGAATATTGCCTTTTGACAGTCAAAACCAAAGAAGACACTCTTGTCCAAGAAACTGAAGAAATCCACGAAACCACGGCAGTGGCAACAACAGTGGCAAGAGCAGAAAAAGCACCAAAGCCTGTGTCATCAAAAAAGGCATTCTTGATGGGCTTTCTTGGAGCATTCCTTGGTGGTGGAGCAGTGATGTCAATCGCCATCGTTTTGCTCGAATTGGTATTTAAATAAATAAAACTGCACAATAAAGTGCTTGTGGTGTACTATGGGAATAAATCTTGAAAGACAACACGTCCTTACAAAAAAAGAAAAAAATGTGATGCGTGTCATATATCAAGTGGCAGACAAGAAGAATGGAACTTGTCTTCTTTCACCTATCGAAATCTTTGAAAGATTGCCTCTTGACATTGAATACGAAGAAGACGAATTGGACACAATTATGTCAAACCTTGCCATCGATGATTACTTCGATCTCACACGAAGTGACAAGAAAGGCGAATTGGTTTATTGCATCAATATGAAGCAAAAAGGACTTGCTTTTGCAAGAGTTGAAAGGGCATTCAAATCAAATGTTACTTTCCGTTTTTGGCTTACAATTGCACTTGCAATTTGCTCGGCACTTGTGTCAATCGGCATCAAGGAACTCATCACCTATCTTTTGACAAATTCATAAAATGGATTTTCAACTTGTATCATCCTACAAACCCTGTGGGGATCAACCACAGGCAATTGAATCTCTTGTAGAGGGATTAGAAAATGGTTTTTCCACACAAGTCCTTTTGGGCGTCACAGGCAGTGGAAAAACTTTTACTATGGCAAATGTCATCGAAAGGCTCAATCGCCCCACCCTTGTCATAGCCCACAACAAAACTTTGGCAGCCCAACTTTGCAACGAATTTAGGGAGTTTTTCCCCAACAACCGTGTTGAGTTTTTTGTCAGTTATTACGACTATTATCAACCGGAAGCATATATCCCAAGAAGCGACACTTACATCGAAAAGGAACTTGAAATCAATGACGAGATTGACAAACTCCGTCACTCTGCCACAAGCGCACTTTGTGAAAGACGTGACGTGATTGTTGTGGCATCGGTCAGTTGTATATACGGACTTGGCGCACCCCTTGACTACTATTCGCAAGCAATATCACTCCGTGAAGGGGAGGATATGGACAGAGATGTCCTTCTTCGCAGGCTTGTGGACATTCAATATAAGAGAGCAGACTTTGATTTTGTCCGTTCCACCTTCCGTGTTAGGGGAGATGTTGTGGACATCTTTCCTGCCAGCAACAGCGAGATTGCAATTCGTGTTGAGTTTTTTGGGGACACCATTGAGCGCATAAGCGAAATTGATGCTGTCACAGGCAAAATTATAAATGATTTGAAACACGCCAACATCTTTCCTGCCAGCCACTATGTTGTAGGTGGCGAAAAGGAAGAAATTTTCAGGCAAATCCACCAAGACAAACAGCACCAAATAGAGTTTTTCAAAGCCAACAATAAACTCATTGAAGCACAACGTATTGAGGAAAGAGTCAACTACGATGTGGAAATGATGAAAGAGATGGGCTATTGCACCGGCATTGAAAACTATTCACGATATTTTGACGGCAGAGAAATCGGTCAACCACCATACACACTATTGGACTTCTTCCCAAAGGACTTTATCGTTTTTGTTGACGAAAGCCACATCACACTCCCACAAGTACGTGGCATGTACAACGGAGATAGAGCAAGAAAAACCAACCTTGTTGACTATGGATTCCGTCTGCCAGCAGCCTATGACAATCGCCCTTTGAATTACGATGAGTTTGACAGCAGAATAAACCAAATGGTATGTGTGTCGGCAACTCCATCAAAATATGAGTTGGACAGGGCAGACAACGTTGCAGAGCAGATCATTCGCCCCACAGGACTTCTTGACCCTGAGATTGAAGTGCGAAAGATTGACGGACAAATCGATGACCTTATTGGCGAAATCAATACAGTGACAAAACGTGGGGGCAGAGTCCTTGTGACAACTCTCACAAAGAAGATGGCAGAAAACTTGACAGACTATCTCAAAGAGGTGGGCATCAAGGTGCGATATATGCACTCGGACATTGACACCTTAGAGCGTATTGAGATTGTTGGCGCACTTCGTGAAGGGCAGTTTGATGTCCTTGTTGGCATCAATCTTTTGAGAGAAGGTTTGGACATCCCCGAAGTGCAACTTGTTGCCATACTTGACGCAGACAAGGAAGGCTTTTTGCGCAGTGAGCAAGCACTCATCCAAACCATAGGCCGTGCAGCAAGAAACAATATGAGCAAGGTCATAATGTATGCCGACACAATGACAGACAGTATGAATCGTGCCATCACTGAAACAAACAGAAGAAGGCACATCCAAGATGAGTACAACAAGGCACACGGCATAGTGCCAAGGACCATCGAAAGACAATTCAAAAACACCCTTGAAATCACCAAAAAGAAGGTTAAGGAAGACATTTTGTCGCCTAAAGACCTTGTAAGTGAAATTGAACGATTGAAAGGACTGATGAAAGTTGCATCAAGTGACCTTGATTTTGAAAAGGCAATCAAACTTAGAGATGAGATTGCAGAATTGAAAAAGCAACTGAAAAAATTCAAGTAGTATGAAAGAGATTTTTATAAAAGGCGCAAAGGAAAACAACCTTCAAAACGTTGACCTTACAATCCCCAGAGATAAACTGGTGGTGTTTTCAGGCTTGTCTGGCTCAGGCAAGTCATCTTTGGCATTTGACACCATATTTGCCGAAGGACAAAGGAAGTATATGGAGAGCCTTTCTTCTTATGCAAGAATGTTCCTTGGACAAATGCAAAAGCCTGATGTGGACTACATTGAAGGGCTTTCTCCTGCCGTGTCAATTGATCAAAAAACAACATCAAAGAATCCACGCTCAACAGTGGGCACAGTGACGGAAATATATGACTATCTCCGTCTTATGTATGCCCGAATTGGCAAACCCCATTGTCCAAAGTGTGGCAGGGAGATTGAAAGACAAACTGTTGACCAAATAACCGACAAAATTATGGCACGTACAGGGGCAAAAACATTGATCATTGCACCTGTTGTACGTGGCAGAAAAGGCGAATATAAGAAAGAATTGGAGCAATTCAAGCGTGCAGGCTACGTCCGTGTGAGAATTGATGGTGTCAACTACACTCTTGATGAAGAAATCGTTCTTGACAAAAATGTCAAGCACGAAATCGGTGTCGTCATAGACAGACTCATCATAAAAGAAGGTGTCGAAAGACGTGTTAGTGAAGCCGTTGAAAATGCAGTCAAACTTGCAGATGGTCTTATCCTTGCCGACTTTGATGGCGAAGAAATAATTTATTCAACCAAGTATGCTTGCCCCCATTGTGAACTCAGTTTTGAGGAGTTGACTCCAAGACTGTTTTCCTTCAACAATCCCTATGGAGCATGCCCCCATTGTACAGGGCTTGGCTTCACTCAAAAGATAGATCCACAACTTCTCATAAGGGATGAAAATATGACTTTGAGAGAGGGTGGCATCAAGGCAAACGGATGGTATATTGACACATCACGTATGGCACGAAATGAGTTCAAAGCATTGGCTGATGCATATGGCTTTTCACTTGACACACCAATCAAAGATTTGCCCGAATCGGCACTTAATGTGATATTTTATGGCACTGAAGGTGCTCCTATTGAAGTTGAGTGGAATTCTCGCAGTTTCTCAGGAATGATGCGCACCACCTTTGAAGGCATTGTCAACAACCTTGAAAGACGCTATCGTGAAACAGACAGCGAGATGGTCAAAATGGAGATTTCTCACTATATGATTGACGTGCCTTGTCCTGTCTGCAAAGGCAAGAGATTAAAACCCGAAGCACTTGCCGTCACAGTGGGTGGACTCAACATTTATGACCTTTGCGAGTTGTCCGTTTCCAAGATGAGTGACTTCATCAACAACTTGCAACTTACTGCCACGGAGGAGATGATTGCAAGACGTATTGTCAAGGAAATCCAAGCAAGGCTCAACTTCCTTGTCAATGTTGGACTTGGCTATCTCACTCTCAGTCGCACTGCATCAACTCTCTCTGGTGGCGAAAGCCAACGTATCCGTCTTGCAACACAAATCGGCAGTGGTTTGACAGGTGTATTGTACATTCTTGACGAACCGAGCATAGGACTTCATCAAAGGGACAACAGAAAACTTCTCAATTCATTGAAAGGATTGAGAGATTTGGGCAATACCCTTATTGTTGTCGAGCACGATGAAGAAACCGTCCGTGAAGCAGATTATATTGTTGATATAGGCCCGGGCGCAGGGGTGCACGGGGGCAAAGTTGTGGCACAAGGCACGGTGCAAGACATTATCAACTGCAAGGATAGTATCACCGGCAAATATCTTTCTGGCGAATACTCCATTGACGTGCCCAAAAAGCGCAGAGAAATAGGGGATAAATTTATCACAGTCAAAGGCGCAAGACAAAACAATCTCAAAAACGTCAATGCACAATTCCCCATTGGAGTGTTTACAGCAGTGACAGGTGTAAGTGGCAGTGGCAAATCATCTCTTGTCAATGAGATTTTGTACCCTGCATTGTCAAATAAGTTGATGAAAAGCCACCTTGTTGAAGGCAAATATGACAGCATCGAAGGCATTGAGCATCTTGATAAAGTCATTTGCATAGATCAAAGCCCTATTGGCAGAACTCCTAGGTCAAACCCTGCAACATACACAGGTGTGTTTGGCCCTATTCGTGAACTTTTTGCATCTCTTCCCGATGCCAAAACAAGAGGCTACTCAGCAGGTAGATTTTCATTCAATGTGGCAGGTGGCAGATGTGAGCATTGCTCAGGAGATGGCATCATAAAGATTGAAATGCACTTCCTTCCTGACATCTATATTCCTTGCGAAGTCTGCAAAGGCGCAAGATATAATAGAGAAACTCTTGAAGTCAAATACAAAGGCAAATCCATTGGCGATGTCCTTGAAATGACAGTTGAAGAATCATTGGAATTTTTCAAAAACGTGCCCAAAATCAAATCAAAAATCCAAACACTCTATGACGTAGGTCTTGGATATATCAAACTTGGTCAATCCTCAACAACCTTGTCAGGTGGCGAAGCACAAAGAGTGAAATTGGCAACCGAACTTTCAAAACGTAGCACAGGCAAAACTGTCTATATACTTGACGAGCCCACAACAGGACTCCACACCCACGATGTTTCAAGGCTTCTTCAAATCCTTGGTCGCCTTGCAGATGGTGGCAACACTGTCATAGTCATTGAGCACAACCTTGATGTCATCAAAGTGGCAGACCACATCATAGACATCGGTCCAGAAGGTGGAGATGGCGGTGGCACAATCATCGCAACAGGCACACCCGAGCAAGTTGCCAAAGTTGACATCAGCGCCACAGGGGAATATCTCAACAAAATTTTGGGATAGAGCAGAAAAACAATAAAAATGCAAAATCAACGAAACGTTGACTAAAACAAAAAGCAAAACACAAATCGTGTTTTGCCTTTATTTTGCCGTAGAGATGGATTTACGGGATAAATTTAAAGGGGAAGGAGAGAAACCCCCAGATATACTAGTAATTTCTTCTGCCGATGAGATAGTCAACAGAAACTTCAAAATAGATGCTAAGTTCAATCAAAATGTCGAAACTAGGCTGATTTCTGCCTACTTCCCAGCCTGATACTGCTGATTTTGTCACTTTGAGATGCTCTGCAAGGTCACTTTGTTTGATGTTTTTTTCTTGACGAAGTGATTTGAGTCTTTCAGGAAAACATGTGTGCAACATAATATAGCCTCCATTTATATGTCACTATTATAATACACGTATGGTGTAATGTCAATCGCACAAGCCGTGTTTTTTGAAAAATATTTTTTTCTTTGACAAAATATAGTTTACATTGTATACTATCAATATGGAAGCAAAATATGAAAGCAACGCCTATCTTTTTGGCGCATTCAAGAAACTTGAAAAGGCATACACCGAATATTTGTTGAAGAAACTTGGCAAATATCAACTTTCCCCCAACGAGATTGAGGTGCTTTGCGCATTGCCTTACACAACATCTGCACGAGAAATCGTTTTGATGATAGACGTGAGCAAGGGGCTTGTGTCAAGGAGTGTCCAATCGCTCAAGTCAAAAGGCTATATCACGGCAACACTGTCATCAAAGGACAAGCGTGAGCAATGCCTGCAACTGACTGAGGATGGCGAAAGTGTTCGTCTAGAAATTGAAAGGGCAAGAGCACAGTTTTTTGAAAAGGCATTTGAGCATTATGAAGGCACTGAAAGGCAAGTCTTTGAAGCCCTTGTAAAACTGCTCACAAAAAACCTTGACATTGACGTGTAATAGGTTATACGTTTATGTGATAGATTTCAAGTTCAAATGAAATAAAATTAATATATTGGAGAACAACTATGGTATTAGGAAAAAAGCCATAAGCAAAGCACTATTTTATTATCTTCTTGGTTGCGGAGTCCTTTGTTTGCTCCTTGCCCTTGTCACAATCGTTGGTGTGATTGTATGGATTGCAGTGATGGGTCCTGCTCTATTCGTTGACGGTCCTTACGTATCAGTGATTGTAGGGCTTTTCATTGCAGCAATGACCTTTGGTGGAGTATGGTTTACAATCCGTTTTTCCAACTGGAAGAAAGCCCCCGAAAACCTTGTGTACATCAATGAAGAAAACAACCTTGTCATCTACACAAAAAAAGGGGAAGTGACAATCAACAAAGATGACATCGACAGCATTTTTGGAATCCCCGAAAACCTTTTCATCAAGTATTTTGTGAGAGATTATGGCGAATTGCATGTCCACACAACTGACAAAAAGTACAAAGTGCAATTTGTCGAAGGTGTCACATCATTGCCAAACAACATCT
>JAZRGC010000027.1:0-6542 GCA_045643985.1 Clostridia bacterium | reverse complement strand
TTTGAAGCACCACAGGTTGTGAAAAATGCAACTTTGAATTGCGCTCCCGTTGCAAAAGAAATTGCTGACCTTTGCAAGGCACGTGGTGTCAAACGTGTTATACTTGCAGGCAGAGGCAGTTCGCTCCATGCAGGCATTGCTTTCAAGTTTTTCCTTGAAACCAAAACCCAATATATCCTTTCGTTTGAGTATCCGTCAATGGTCACATCTTTTAATGTTGTGAGAGATTTGACGGATTCTTTGTATATTATTGTTTCTCAATCAGGAGCAGGTCCTGACACTGTTGCCTTTGCAGAAAGCGCAAAAAAACAAAGGGCATTGACTGTTGCTTGCACCAACTATGCCGACTCAAAGTTGGCAGAAATTTGCCACTATACTCTCCCCATTTCAGCAGGAGAAGAAAAGGCAGTTGCAGCAACAAAAACCTTGACAGGCGAGATTGTTGCTTTGCAGGCACTTGCTTGTGCACTTGCAGAACAAGATATGACTTTTGACACAGAAAGACTTCAATCAATCCTTGATGCACCACTGCCAAATTTTGACAAGAGTTTTCTTGAAACAAAACATGCAGTTTGCCTTTCACGTGGGATGACCGAAGCAGTGGCAAAAGAATGTGGTTTGAAACTGACTGAAACATCATACATATTCTCTTTTGCATCATCGACAAACGAATTCCAACACGGACCAAAAGCATTGGTGGCTGACGGATTGCCTATCATCCTTTTTGCCCCTGATGGAAGAAATCGTTCCAACTATATTGACTCTGCAAAAAACCTTGCTGAAAAGGGTGCAAAGATTGTGGCATTCACTGATATTGATGACGTAAAGAAAGTGGCGACAACTGTCATTGATATGCCTGCTATCCCCGAAGATGAGCAGACTGTGTGCTATCTTGTGGCAATGCAAAAAATGGTGGCAACATACTGTGAAACTCGTGGGCTTAACCCTGACAACCCAAGAAATCTCAATAAAGTGACAATCACAAAATAGACGGCATTTTTGACACTAAACCTAAGTTTATGTGTTGAAACAATACAATAAACTTGCCTTTTGAAAAATTGGCACATTGAAACTCTATCGACAACAATCAAAAGATAACAATGTAGAAAAACTAAAAGACTATGGTTACATTACTTTCTGCATCAAGTCTTGGTGCAACAATCGCAACTGCAATCTTATCTCTCATCGCAGGCATCGGCATATTCCTCATTGCTTGCAATATGATGAGTTCCAACCTAGAATCAGTCAGTTCTCGCAAACTTAGACATCTCTTTGCAAAGACATCAAACAACTGGCTTGTTGGCGTTGGTATGGGTGCTGTGGCAACTGCTGCAATTCAATCATCAGGCGCAACAAGTGTCATGGCAATCGGCTTCGTCAATGCAGGCATTATGTCTTTGACACAGGCTGCATGTGTCATCTTTGGTGCAAACATTGGCACAACAATCACTGGTATCATCACTGCCCTTGGTATGTTTGAAAGCGCCATTTCAACAGGCACAATCTTTGCAACTTTTGCAGGCATTGGCGCATTCATAAATGCATTTGCAAAAAAGGATACAGTGAAGAAAGTGGGTGGTATTCTTGCAGGATTTGGCATGCTCTTTGTTGGTCTTTCAATGATGAGTGGATCAATGGAAGCATTTGCAGAAATGAACTCTGTCAAAAACTTCCTTGCAACCATTTCCAACCCTATTCTTCTTGTCCTTATTGGTGCAATCATCACTGCTATCATCCAAAGTTCATCAGTTATGACATCTGTGGCAATCACAATGGTTTTCACAGGGCTCATTTCTCTTGACCAAGGCATATATCTCACAATGGGCTCAAACATCGGCTCTTGTGTGGTGGCAATCATTGCAGGCATCACAAGCACAACCAATGCAAAGCGCACTGCTCTCATTCACCTTACTTTCAACTGCTTTGGTGTTGTGGTCTTTTTGCTTGTTGGACTTATTATGGATTTGGCATCAAAGGGCAACATCACATTTGGCACTCTCTTTGAAGCAATGTTCCCTGGTGTGCCCCAAATGCAACTTGCTATGTTCCATACATTCTTCAACGTGTTGACAGTTTGTATGGTGTTGCCCTTGACAAAAGTTTTGGTCAAATTGGTGACAAAAATCATACCGGACAAGAAATCCAAAGACGACAAGATGTCAAAATACAACTTCAAATATCTTGATGAGCACTTCCTTTCGACACCCCCTATTGCAGTGGCACAACTTAGAAACGAAGTGAAATATATGGCAGAAAAGGCAATTGCCAACTTGAACACGTCAATTGAAACCGTCTGCACACTCGATATGGATAAGGCAGAAGAATTTGCAGAAACCGAAAGACAAATTGATATGCTCAACAAAGGCATCACAAAGTTTGCAGTGAAACTTTCAAAACTGGAACTCAGTGAAAGAGATACAAAATATGTGTCATCCGTTTTCCGTGCAGTCACTGACTTTGAGCGTATTGGGGACTATGCTGAAAACATAATGGAATATGCCGAAAAGTTGCAACTGACTGAAAGCAAATTCTCTGACCAAGCACAGGCAGAAATACGTAAAGTGCAAGAGGTCATCAATGAGATTTACAACAAGGTTATGAAGATATATTCAAACCTTGACACCACTGCTTTCCGTGAGGCATACGTCCTTGAAGAAACTGTTGACCAATTGACTGAAAACATGTCAAGTATGCACATTGCACGTCTTGAAAAAGGTGATTGCATTGCCGATGTTGGCGCACTCTACCTTGCTCTTGCATCCAATGTGGAACGTGTTGCCGACCACTTCATCAATGTTGCAGACGGACTTCTTCCCCTTGTAAAATCCGTGGAAAGACACTCCATCAAAGAGATCAAACACGAAGTTAAGGCCGAGTTTAAGTCGGCAGAAGAATCGGCAAAAGTCTTTGGACTTGATGAGGCAAACAGCACTGTTGCAGACGACAAAGACGCCTCTCAACCCACAGAAAATGCCGACAATGTGGAAATTGCCTAAACTGACAATCACCATTGAAAACTGAACTTTAAACCTCAAATTTAACGGATAAAATCCAATTTGGTGAAATTATGAAACTTGCAATCGCTTCAAACAATGAGCACAAACTTGAAGAAATCAAGTCAATCCTTGGTGGATGTTTTGATGAGCTTTTGGGCATCAAAGAACTGGGCATTGACATCGACATTGAAGAAACAGGCACTACTCTCCTTGAAAACGCTCTCATCAAAGCACGCACCATCCGTGATCTCACTGGCATGGTGACTCTTGCCGATGACACAGGACTTATGGTTGACGCTTTGAATGGCGAACCCGGTGTGTATTCTGCAAGATATGGTGGTGTTGAGCACGACTATCAACGAAACAATGAAAAACTGTTGAAAAACCTTCAAGGTGTGCCTGATGAGAAACGTACTGCACGTTTCAAGACAGTGATTGCCGTATGTTTCCCTGACGGAACAGAACTCACTTGCGAAGGTTGTGTTGAGGGCAAGATTGCAATGGAAATCCGTGGAGCAAGGGGCTTTGGATATGATCCACTTTTCTTCTCTTTTGAACTTGGAAAAGTCTTTGCAGAAGGCACCCTTGAAGAAAAAAATAGTGTTGGTCATCGTGGCAGAGCCTTGCGCAAAATGCTTGAAATTTTGAAGGAAAACCAACACCTTTTGAACTAGTAAATGAAAACAATTGTTGTATTTTCTGACAGTCATTATGAATCAATTCCTGAAAGATTGAAGTCGGTTGCAAATGAAGCCGACTTTGTCTTTTTCTGTGGTGACGGAGTGGCAAGGCTAGGCGACATTCTCTTTCACAAAGGGCTTGTGGCTGTCAAGGGCAACTGCGATGATGCTCCCTTCCCACGAGAACAAGTTGTTGAAATCGAGGGCGTAAAATGCCTTGTAGCCCACGGCGATTTGTATGGAGTGAAAAGGGATTTGCTTCCACTCTACTATCGTGCAAAGGAACTTGAGTGCAGTCTGGTGTGCTATGGCCATACACACTACAAAAAAGTGGAAACAGTTGACGACATAGTCTTTGTCAATCCCGGTGCAATACACTCCCCTGTCACAGGCAACCCGTCATATGCTTACATTGTCATCAACGGAAATCAAATCACCGAAAAAGTTGTAGATTTATATTGAACACCAACATCCAAGATAAATGAAAAAGCCACTCTTGAAATCGAGTGGCTTTTTTGTTGTAACAATACAGCAATACTGCATATTTTCAGCCATGTATATGATGATATGCACCCCTGCAAATGTGTTGATATGCTTTTTCATAGCACTATACTTGACTTATAGTTTGATGCTTTCAAGCCATGCTTTCCATCTGGGGTCTTTACTGATTTCGGCTTTGACACTTTCAACGTCAGGAAGACAAAACCAAGGCCAATCATCAGCCATTGAAAGATAGTCCTCACGTGCGACTTCGACTGGACAATCAATCTCTGTTTCAAGAAGTTTGACCAAAGGTGCTGTGAATTTTGCTCTGCCGTCTTCGCAGAGTTGGACAAACTTCAAATTGTGGTTTCTTGCCTTTTCTAATGCATCAAAGACTTCATCTTTTCTGTTTGCAGTCCACAAATAGTATGAACGCAACATTTCAAGCACGCCAACAAATTGAGTTTGTGTGCCAAAATTGCCGTCAGGACAGACATCTTCAAACAAACGAATTGCACTTGCGATATTTTCCACCTTTTCATCAGGCGTCAAGTGCTTGTCTGCACTTGCAGTGATATTGACAATGAACATTGCACTTGCACGTACCATTTGCAAGAGTGTTGCACTGTGTGCAATGACTTGTTTCTTGCCTGTGCTTGCTTGTGCTTGCAAAAATTCACGACAATTCCACATATCAGGTGCAGATTCTACAAGTTCCATACATTTTTTGTCTTCGCCCAAGTTGAGATAAAGTTGTGAAAGTTCCTTTGTAGCATGGTCACGAAGACTGCCCATAGGCAATGTTTGAAGGACTTTTTCATAGATTGACACTGCCTCAACCCACTCTGTGTATGTTTTGTGTGTGTTTACGTCATATATGCCGTAGCCTTCATCATCAACCAAGTGTTTTTCACCGTAACGGACATAGCCAGCATTGAACAATGCAGATGCCAATGCCACCATAAGTTTTTCATTGCCGGGGAATTCCAACAATGCAGAGCGCGCAAAGGCAATACAATCTGCCACGCAAACGTCTTTGCCGTTGTTTTGTTCAATCATATCAAAGATTTGAGCCACAAGAGCGTCGATACGTTGATTGCGATCACCTTCATATCCAAAGAGTTCATCTATGGATACACCAAAGAAATTGGCGATTGAAGGGATCAAGTCCATATCAGGATAACTGCCACCTGATTCCCAACGAGATACGGCTTGTGCAGTGACGCCCAAGACTTCTGCAAGTTGCTCTTGTGTTCTTTTATCTTTACGACGATATTGTCTAATGTTGTTTCCTAAATTGAGTTGCATATTAACTCCTCCTTGATGTGTTTATCACCGGTGTGATTATATGATAGCACAATTATTTTCACAAAACAATTATCAATTAGTTGTTTATTTTTCAATCATTGGTTGAATTTAACGAAAAATATCCAAGATAAATAAAAGAGCCACTCAAAGCGAGTGGCTCTTTTTTATGGGTTGACATATTGACATTTGTCAAATTGAAGTCATCTTAACATATATGCCCACGTGTGCATATCATTCCATATAGAACATATCTTCAAATTTGGTTTCAAGGGCTATGCACAGCAAAAATGCCAATTTTGCCGATGGGTTGAATTGATTTTTCTCTATGGCGATGATTGTTTGCCTTGTTGTACCAACCATATTTGCCAGTCTGTCCTGAGAAATGCCCTTTTCTGTGCGAATTGCTCTGATTCTGTTTCTAAAAAGAATATCATTATCCATCAAATCACCCCCGTGACTGTCAATGCGAAAAGTATTGTCATAGTAACCACACCCACTGCTTCAAGTATTGCACCAATGAGTATGCCTGCAAATCTTCTATCTGCGATAAAATATTGGCAAAAATAGAAAACTGATGCCCAAGTGAAACAGATTGCGCCAATTGCAAAACACACCTCTTTCATATTTAAGCAAGCAAACACAATGATGAATGCCACTGCCACAATTCCTGTGCAAATAACACTTATACAATTAGACTTGCTTATGCCTTGAGTTTCATATTCGCCGACCACTGCTTTTTTGCTGCTTGCTTTTTCAAGAATCTCTTTATTGTCCATATATAATCTCCTTGTATTTATCCAACACCACTTGACCTTGTGTGTCAAGTTTTGTTTACATTTATATAATATGGCGCAAAAAAGCAATTGTCAAGTTTTATTTACATATTTTTTAGTTTTTTTGAGATATTAAATTTGATATGTCCACATCCATTCGGTGTGATTAAAAAAACATCCCACTATGCCGTGAGATGTTTTGAATATGAATATTTGAGTAAAATTTATATGTTCATATATTTATATTAGTCTTCTATTCGTTCTACGTAGAAACTGACAGGGCGAAAACCATCGTTGCAGGA
>JAZRGC010000026.1:0-4080 GCA_045643985.1 Clostridia bacterium | reverse complement strand
GTTATGAAAAGATGCTTTAGATTTCTACTTAACAAAAACCAATTTCTCTCATTGTTGGATTTATGTCGATATTGCAGGTGTTCAAATATCTTTATCGGCACTCCACCAGAATAGAAAAGACGGAAAGGACTGCTCTTTCCGTCTTTTTTGTTGTGTTGGGTTTGTTGTTTGATTTTTTCTTGTTGCAAGGTTTGTTTGCCTTGCTTTTCAATCAGTTTGTTTTTGTGAAGGTTATGGTTGCTGTGTTGCTGTCGATTGAATCGACCACAAAGTTATATTTGAGTGCATTACCATTGTCATCAATGGTTGTGGGCATTGTGTCCCCTGCTATATATGTGAAGGTGTCATTTGATGATTTGATCAGTTCGATAAGGTTGTCTTCTGTGCCATATTCATCACTTGCATCGGTGTTGGTGTTGTACACATCATAGTAGGTTGTGCCTTCATAGATTTCCTTGTAGAGTGATGCATTGACGTGATAGACAACCACTCCTTCTCTTGCAAAATAGCCTTGTTCATCCCCTGCATTGACACCATTTTCGGTGTAGTACATAATGACGTAATATTCCTGATATGCGCCCAAAGTGCTATCCCAGTTGTTGGCGATGATGATTGTATCCCCTGTGGTGGCAAAGTCATTGAGAGTGAGTGTGACGGTGCTGTCTGTTGTCACAAGCCTTGATGATGTAATCCAACCATAGTTGAACTTGGTGTAGGGATTGTGGTCGCCAAACATACTGTCCATCATATCTGCTCCGTCCATAGGACTGCCGATGTATGCTGTATCGTAATAGTCGTCTGCTCCAAGGACGTGGGAGAATTCGTGGATGAATGTGTATGTATTGCACTCTGTTGTGGCAGTATATTCGGTGTTGCCGTCCTCGTCATAGGTTTCGTGCAAGAATTGGTAGGATGCCCAAAGATAATCGTTGGCACTGACACCATCATATTCATAGTAATAGCCGTCTTCATCGGCATATTGATTCCAAAATCTATAAGCCCAATGGAAGTCATCTTCTCCAACGTCAAGAGTGTTGATGATGACAACTGCATCGATGACGTCATTGTTGTCGCTGTCAAATTGGCTCAAATCCATGACACCTGCATAGTGTTGCAATGCTTCGTCAAGGAGAATTTGATCGCCTAAGAGTGCCCCTGTTTCATCGGTTTGGCTTTCATAATAGGTGCTTGCATTGCTTGCACGATACCAACTTGAAGGGATTGTAAAGGTCAAGTCGAGTTGATTGTAACTTGCAATTTTGAAATATTCATATACAGAGTATATGCCGTCAGTTTCATCTTTGCTGTTGAATGCCTTTTCAAGTTTGTCCAGTGTATAGCCCTTGCTTGTTGCAGTTGCATCACTGAATTCGACAGGAATGACCAAAACATTTATATTTCCCATTGTGGGGCAACCATCAAGATAGTAGCCTTGGTCGGTGACATCTTTCACGTTGGTTGCAGACTTGAAATTGACATTGTAAACTCCATTTGTACCTGTGGGCAAGCCCTTACCGTTGTTTGTGATGATTGTCACGTCTTCATCGGTGTTTCCACCTGTGCCACCTTGATTGCCGTCTGGATTTAGATATGCATAGGTGTCAACAACGTATTCTCCATCGTAATAATAGTAAGATACGTCAAAATATATATCTCCCTTTGAATAGAAATACCACATATCGCCATAGTCGTCTGTGTCGGTGGAGTCAAGGACATATCCTGCATTGACTATTGCAGTGCGATATGCATTGAATTCTGCCTCGGTGTTGCCAAAGGTGTAGAAACCGATATTGTCGCCCATATAATCGCCGTCATAGCTTTCTTCAACCTCGTAATCGTCGTTGGGAATGAATGGCACAACTTCGCCCAAAAGCTCTATATACAATTGCTTTTCATTGGCTGTGAAATCGTTGTATGTCTTGCTCGTTGCAGGGGGATTGACAGGTGTGTCGGGTGTGTCAGGCACATCAGGTGTGTTTGGGGTGTCGGGCACATCGGGAGTGTCAGGTGTATCGGGAGTGTCAGGAGCAATTGATTGTCCTGTCAACCAAAAATATGCTGTAAAAATGCTGTCGCCATCATAGGTGTAGTGGCTCAATTCTGCAAAAATATTGCCTTTTTTGAGCACGATGATTGGCGTAAAATACACTGAATCCAAAAATATGCTCTCTTGCACATATCCCAATGATTTCAGTTGCTCGCAGTATCCTGTAAACTCATCATAGGAATTGCCGATGGTGCTATAAAGGATATAGTCGCCAACATCGCCACAGAGCAAATCTTCAAGTGATTCTTCTGTTCTAAGTTTGTCAACGGAGTACTCTTTTGCTTTCAAAAAAGGCACAACTTCGCCAATGGTGCTTTGAAACAATTGTTTTTCAACATCGGTGAAATCATTCTTCAACGTAAAATTGCATGCAGTGAGCATACATGCTGAAAGTACGATAATAAGTGCAACAACAAGTAATTTCTTCATAGCCATATCCTACTTTTGTTTGATTGAGTCAATTTTAGCACAGACTGCCCCACTTTTCAAGGATGTTTTTATTTTCAAATAAAAAACAAATAAAAAAAACGAGATTGCTCTCGGTTTTCTGTTGTGTTGTTTAAGTTTGATTTTATTCGCTTCGGAGTGCAATTGCAGGGTCTTTCTTTGCGGCAATTCTTGAAGGAATAAAGCCTGCAAACATACTGAGAAGGATTGAGATGCCAAGCATCATAACTGCATGCCACCATTCAACCTGCATAAGTCCTACGAAACCAAATACGTGTTGAAGGATTGCACTGATGCCAAGTGACAAGAGCCAGCTGACGATGACACCGATAAGACCGGAATAGCCACCAAGGATTGCACTTTCTGCAAGGAATACACGTGCAACGTCTTTCTTTCTTGCGCCGATACTTCTAAGGACACCGATTTCCTTTCTTCTTTCAAGGACACTGGTGTAGATGATGATTGCAATCATAATTGTTGAAACAATCAGTGAGATTGCTGCGAATGCAATAAGGACGCCTGTGATAACATTGGTCATTGTGTTGACAAATCCCATGACTGATGACAATGTGTCGGTGTATTGGATTTCTGTCAGCATCTTTGCATCACGTTCTTCTTTTGTGATGAGTCCGTCATCATATTGTGCTTGAAGACCTGCATTGGTATCTCTGACGTATTGATTGTATTCTTCAATGAAGTTTTCAACACCTTCTTTTGATGCAAATGAGTTGCAATAGAAGTGGATTGAATCGGGATATGCAGGGTCTGCAACACCAAGTGCTCTCATAAGAGTTTCGTGATCAGAAATCTTGACTTCGCCACCAATTTCTGCTTCCTTCATAAGGTCGCCATCTTGATAGGTGTATGAAAGGATGCTTGTGTATTTCTTTTTGCCGTCTTTGATTGCTTGATTGTAAAGTTCAACTTGATCTTTGACTGCTTCGTGCTCTGATGCCTTTGTCATCAAATAGTCGCTGAGAGCCTTTGTATAGCCGATGCAACCGTTGATTGATGCTGCGATTGTGTCGGGCTTGGGTTGAACGATACCAACAACTTTGACGCTCATTGATGCTTGTGCATCAACAAATTCGATGTCTTGTCTTGTCTTTGATTCATGATGCCATGTGCCAAGTTTGTTGCCATCTGCATCAACGTTTTCAACAAGGTAGTCTGCATTGGTGAGGATCTTGTATTCTTTGCCAAGGATTTCATCAAATGTGAAGCCTGTTGAACTGAAACTCTTTCCTTTGAGGAGTGCTGTCATAATGTCATCTTTTGACTTAAGACCAAGCATAAAGAGTTGGATGTCCATAAACTTGCCGTCAGCATTGAGAACGATGACGATTTCGTCTTTGCTTGTAGGCCACTTGCCGGCTCTCACGTCATATTGACCTGAAAGGATGTCTTGGTTGGTTGACATTTCTGCCCAACTGTTGCCAAGCATTGTGCCAAATGTGCCCATTGCTTCGTCCATTGTCATACCATTGAATTTGATGCTTTGAAGCAATGGTCCAATGGTTTCATCTTCTTTCATTTCATCAAGAACAACATACATTGCTTCAACATAAGGGTTGACCTTCATATAG
>JAZRGC010000025.1:0-5937 GCA_045643985.1 Clostridia bacterium | reverse complement strand
GCTTTTGTGGTTGATATTGATGTCTGTGCCATCGTCATGAGTGCACTTTCCGTCAAACCAACCAAAAACTTGATGACCTTTCATTTGAAGGAAAAGGATGTCAAAGGGGGCGTATTTGTCAAGGATGGGTGTGAAAGTGATGTCGATTTTGCCGTCTTCATCTTTCAGTGTCCAAGGCACAATAAAGCGAGGTTTTTTGTCTTGTTCACCACCAATTGCAAATGTCACTTTTGATGAAATCTTGTGTGCTTTGCCGTCAACAAAAAGCATATCTTCTGTTGCATTTTCAGTGTTGCCAAAGCCATAACCAAGGTTGAAACCAAAGAGAGTGCCATCATCAAGAGTTGTTGACAGACTTGCCCAATACCAAGTGTTTTTGTAGGGCCATACGCCACGTCCCCAATCAAGGACTGCAAGGGTGTTGTCTTTGTGGAAGGGGCACTCCATATCTCCAATAGAGAAACTGCCTTCTGCCTTTATGCAGTTGACTTTTGCATTGAGATAGAAGTGGTTGCTCTTTTCAAAAGGTGTGGCGATTGCCATATATTCCTTGGGAGTGTCTGTGAGTGTGACATCCCATTTCAAGGTGTTGCCACGGCCGTCTGCATCGGGATATTCGCCTGTGAGATGACGGATGCCATTTTCGGTTTTTATTGTTGCCCAAGCCTTGCCTTTTTTGAAATTGATTTCGCCATTGTCAAGGTTGGTGGGCATATTGAGTTTGCCCATTGTGAAAAGGCGAGATTTGGTTGCAGTGAAATATGCAGGAGTGATGTAATCAACGACAGACACAGTCAATGTGCCAACATAGCCCATATCTGCAATTGTGATGCCAAGAGCATATTCGCCATTGGAGATTGAGTAGTACTCCCATTCCTTTATGCGAGATT
The DNA here is from genome assembly GCA_045643985.1 of Clostridia bacterium. Taxonomy (GTDB): domain Bacteria; phylum Bacillota; class Clostridia; order Christensenellales; family CAG-917; genus RGIG4097. The sequence continues at coordinate 5,047 of JAZRGC010000025.1, read as the reverse complement.
TGCCTGCCTTTATTGCAGTCTTGTCATATTCCCAGTTGAGAGTTTTGGCAAAGCCTGCGCTTGCAATTTTTCCACTTTCGTCAAGAAGTGGTTGCTTGTTGGTTATTTCAATTTGGTTTTGCATAATAGCCTCCAGATTTCAATGATGACATTTTATAGCAAAAGCCATCCTAAGTCAAGGTGCAACCCTTTGTCATTGCAGAAAAGACACAAGTTTCAGCAAAAATAATAAGAAAAAATGGCAAAAGCAACCAAATGCAAACGTGAGTTGACAGATTGCAAGGTGTGGGTTGGTGGTGTGCAAATGGGGGTTGTGGTATAATTATGATAGAAAAAGAAAAGTGAAATGCTTGCAGTGCTAGTATGAAGTGAAGCGCTATTGACATAAATGTATCCTAGACACATATCATAGCCGATGGGATTTCATCGTTCTAAATCGAAAATGTGCTTCATAAAAAAACACATCTGCAAACGCAAATGTGTTTTTATGGCAGGGGATATAGGAATCGAACCTACACTAAGGGAGTCAGAGGCCCGTGTGCTACCACTACACCAATCCCCACCGATGAGGGCATTATAATACATTATTTTTCAAAAGACAAGTTGTTGAGAGTGACACAACTCAAAAAAATAAAAAATATGTAAACAAAACTTGACAATAGAGTTTTCAGGTCCTATTATATAAATGTAAACAAAACTTGACATTCGCAAAGTCAAGTAGCGTTGGAGAAAGACAAGTTGTTGGGTGAAACGACATTAAAAAAAGTTATTGAAAAAATGATAAGAATGTGGTAGAATACAATAGCGTACTATGCGTGCGCACGTACTTCAAAACGTTCTTACTAGATTATTTTAGACAAAGAGGTATTTAAAAAAAATGGACAAAATTATCAAAATTGACAATTTGTGCAAGTCTTTTGGCGATGTCAAGGCAGTGCAGGATTTGAGTTTTTCCGTGAAGGAAGGCGAATTGTTTGCATTCTTGGGCGTCAATGGCGCAGGCAAGTCAACCACAATCAACATTATGTGTGGACAATTGTCAAAGGACAGTGGCACAGTTGAAATCAATGGGGCAGATCTTGACAAAGAGTCACTTGAAATCAAACGTAGCCTTGGCATAGTTTTCCAAAACTCAGTCCTTGACGGTTTTCTCAGTGTATATGACAACCTTGAATCAAGAGCATCACTCTATGGCATAACAGGCGCAGACTTCAAGGCAAGACTTCAAGAACTTGCTTCACTTCTTGACTTTGAAGATTTGCTCAAACGTCCTGTTGGCAAACTTTCAGGTGGTCAACGCAGACGTATTGACATTGCAAGAGCATTGTTGCATCGTCCTAAGATTCTCATCCTTGACGAACCTACAACAGGTCTTGACCCTCAAACAAGAAAGACACTTTGGCAAGTCATTGCAAATCTTAGAAAAGACGAAGGCATGACAGTTTTCCTTACAACTCACTACATGGAAGAAGCAGCAGATGCTGACTACGTCATAATTTTGGAAAGTGGACGTATCGTTGCAGAAGGCACACCTTTGGAACTCAAAAACAACCACACTGGCGACTTTGTCACCATCTATGGTGTTGATGAAGAAGTGGTCAAAGGCTTTGGATATAGTTACGAAGAAGTCAATGACGGCTTCCGTATTGCAGTGCCTGACACAGCAGCAGCAACCGAACTTATCACCAAAAACAAAAAGGTCTTTGTTGACTACGAAGTGGTCAAAGGCAAGATGGATGATGTGTTCCTGAACGTCACCGGCAAGAAACTTGAAGGAGGCGAAAACTGATATGAAAACCATGTTTATACTCATAAAACGTAACATAAAGATGTTTTTCAAGGATAAAGGCGCATTCTTCGGCACATTTATCAGCCCTGCAATCTTGCTTGTATTGTACGTTACATTCCTTGGCAACGTATTCCGTGACAGCCTTGTCCAAAACGTGCCTGCATTCATCAAACTCAGTGAAGATGTCGTTGACGGATTTGTTGCAGGACAACTTATTTCATCACTTATTGCAGTCACAAGTGTGACGGTTGCATTCTCAACCAACTTCTTGATGGTGCAAGACAAGGCAAATCGCACAAGCCATGACTTTGATGTTTCACCCACAAAGTCACACATCCTTTCACTCAGTTACTATATTGCATCAATCGTTGCATCATTGATGATATGCTTTGTTACATTGGCAATCTGCCTTGTGTATGCAGCAATCGTTGGTTGGTATATGACTGCCGTTGATGTGGTGCTTCTCTTTGTGGACGTCATCATCCTTGTATTGTTTGGCACAGCACTTTCATCAGTCATCAACTTCTTCCTTTCAACACAAGGACAATTGACAGCAGTCAATATGATCGTTGGCGTCTGCTACGGTTTCATCTGTGGCGCATATATGCCTATGTCAGAATTTGGCGAAGGACTTCAAAAGGTTTTGGGATTCTTCCCCAGCACATACATCACATCTATCGTGAGAAACCATGCAATGGGTGGTGCTATTGAAGCAATGGCAGAAGAAATGACAAAGTCTGCAAACAGTGAAATGACCAAAGAATTGATCACCGAATTTAGAGATGCATTTGACTGCAACTTGTATTTCTTTGACAAAGCAGTTGACGTGCCTGTGATGTATGCAATCATCTTGGTGACAATTGTTGTGCTTGTTGGCGTGTTCGTATTGCTCAACGTGCTCAAAGCAAAAGGTGTCAGTTTCAAGATGCCTGCAAAACCCAAAAAAGAAAAGAAACAAAAAAACGCATAATATAAGGATTATATGAAAAAGATTAAGACAGTTTTGTTTGACCTTGACGGAACTTTGCTTCCTATGGACCAAGACACATTCATCAAGGCATATCTTGGTGGACTTGTAAAAGTTGCAGCAGGCTATGGCTATGACCCTAGTCTTCTTGCCAAGTCAATTATGATGGGCACTTATGCAATGGTCAAGAATGACGGAAGCAAGTCAAATGAAGATGCATTCTGGCAATATATGCAAAGTGTGTTCGGCGACAAGATTATGGGCGATTACCACATCTTTGATGACTATTATCGAACAGACTTCCAAAAGGTTGCTGATGCTTGTGGCAACACTCCAAAGGCAAACGAAATCGTCAAGCAAGTGAAAGCAAAAGGTCTTCGTGTTATCCTTGCAACCAATCCTTTGTTCCCACGTATCGCAACAGAAAGTAGAGCAAGATGGGCAGGGCTTGACAAGGACGACTTTGATGAGATAACCACTTTTGAAGATTATACTCACTGCAAGCCCAACCTTGACTACTATAAAGATATTCTTGCCAAGTTCAATCTTGACCCCGAAGAATGTCTTATGGTGGGCAACGATGTGGATGAAGATATGATTACAACGCGTCTTGGAATGAGAGTGTTCCTTCTCACTGACGATCTCATCAACAAGAGTGGCACGGACATCAATCAATTCCCCCACGGTGGGTTTGACGACCTGAAACAATTCATAGAAAACCTTGACTAATGAAAAAAAGGAGCGATAAACCATCGCTCTTTTTTTGTTGCCCGATAGGAAAATGGCAAAATGTCTTGCAACAAGACGAAACTATGGTATAATTTGAAATTGGCAGGGAAAGTTGCCGATTTGGTTGAAAAATACCGATAATTGACAGAAAAAACCAAATTGCAACCTGTCAGTTGACAAATTGCAAGCCGTAGGGTGGTGGATTTGTGGCGAAATGTACAATATAATGTAGTCACAAAATAACTCCACAAGGAAAACGATTATGATTTTAGCAGACAAAATTATCAAACAACGCAAAAAGAATGGCTGGTCACAAGAGGAACTTGCCGACAAGATGAACGTATCTCGTCAAGCAGTGTCCAAGTGGGAAAGCGCACAGACCATACCTGATCTTGACAAGATTATGTTGCTTGGCGAACTTTTTGGCGTCACCACTGACTACCTTTTGAAAGATAGCATTGAAGATGAAGAAATCGCAGAAGTGGCAGAAGAAAAGCCTGTGAGAAAAATCTCTCTTGAATATGCCAACACATATCTTGCAGACCAAAAGAAAAACAGTTGGTTGATGGGTGTTGCAACATTCCTTTGCATACTCTCACCCATTGTGCTTATGATTTTTGGTGGACTTGCAGACTATGATTATAAATATGACAATTTTATGTTTATCGGCATAGTGGCTCTCTTTGCATTTATCATTGCAGCAGTGCCCATGTTTATTGTGGCAGGTCACAACAATGAGCCATACAAATTCCTTGACAAAATTGAGCCATTTGATCTTGAATATGGTGTCAAGGGTATCATTGAAGAAAAGCAAAAGCAAATGAGTGGTGCTTTCAAAAAGTGGACAATCGCAGGCGTGTGCACAGCAATATTTGCACCCATACCCGTCATTGTCGGTGTATTGGTTGATGGACTTGCAGAAGAAGGCGCAGGTGTCATCTGCCCATATATGGTGGCATTGACACTCCTTATTGCAGGTGTTGCATCAAGCATATTTGTTGTGGTTTTTGTCCAAAAGAATGCAATGCAAAAACTCCTTCGTGAAGAAGATTACACTGACCTTGGCAAAAAGAGAAGCCAACTGAAAGAAGTTGTATCCTTTGCTTACTGGATGGTTTTTGTGGTGGCATATCTCATTTGGAGTTTGGTTGCAGGCGCTTGGGAAATCAGTTGGATTCTTCTTGCAGGTGCAGGAATGTTGTTCCCAGCAGTGATGGCAATATGCAACTACATCACAGACAAAAAAGTCGAAAAAGAAAACAAAAACAAATAAACTAAATCATTTGAAAAGGGACTGCAACAGCAGTCCTTTTTTTATTGGAAAAAGCGCAAAGAGTGGGTTGAAAGTGTTGAAAAGCGATGTTAAAGTGGCAGTTTGGTTGACTTGGCTAAGTTTTGTGATGTGGAAAGGGAACGCTCATTTTCAATTTGGCAGGTTGGATTTTTGGTGGAGTGGGTATGAAAGGACAAAAAAGGTTTGACACTTGTGTCAAAAGACAATATAATAGTTTACTGAAAAATATGGTGCAACATATGGAGGCATAAGTTATGAAACTTGAAAA
>JAZRGC010000024.1:0-3845 GCA_045643985.1 Clostridia bacterium | reverse complement strand
GTTCGGATATCGTTTACCCTGTCCCACCAACAACACCTGAAACACAAGTTTCAGGTTTTTTTATGCAAAATTGACCATTAAGTTTACTTAAACGGCAAATTGTGCATAGAAAAATCAACTGCATAGCAGTGTTGTTGGTGGATGAGCCAGTGGCAGACACAAGACGATGGCAAAGCCATCCGACTTGTTGTCACCGTCAACAATCCTCTGTGGCATAAATGCCACAACACTGCGTGTTTGAACTTGTGACTGCACAAGTGGCGCTCATTCGCCTGTGCAAGCACGCTCATTTCGCTATTACGGGCAAAGCCCTACGAGTCTTGAATCGATATGATGTTGTATTTGTGTGTCGCTGACATCTAGGACAACATTGTGGCAATAGGTTTTGGATTATGGTTTGTGGTGCAGAATGTTTGAGTGTTCGGCTTGCAATTTTGTGCTTGAAAATTGTGTATAATTGATATATAATCATTCCATGGTATTTATTGGAATTGGAAAGAGATTTTCTCTCAAAGATGAGGAACAATATGACACAATCGGCGCATTTTGGGATGATTTGGCATTGAAGTACGGTCTTGAAAATCTCAAAGGTCTTGGCTATGATTGGCAGGATGGCACAATGGCATATGCCATTGGATTGAAGGACGGAATCATTGCAGGCGCAAATGTTCAACTGACACTGCCAGACAATGGTTGGGAAAGTGTTGATGGCGACACTGACAGGCTCAAGGACCTATATGTCGAGATATATGCCGTCAGTCCATTGCAGTACGAAATTGAAACATTCTTTGATGATGGAACTTGCCACATAGAATTTATAAGGCAAACGGTAGACAATTAGGCTAGCATTTGACAAATCGGTGGGAATTGGTTATCATATAACCACTAGGAGAAAATATGCAAATTATTGACGGAAAAGCAGTTGCCACAAAGATACGTGGCGAATTGAAGGAAGAAGTGGCAACACTTGGTGCAGAGATTGGTCTTGCAGTCGTACTTGTTGGAGATGATAATGCAAGCCAAATTTACGTGCGCAACAAAATCAATGCTTGCGCTGAAATCGGTCTTAAATCCACACTCTGCCATCTTCCTGCCGACATCACCGAAGAAGAAGTACTCAATGTTTTGTCAAAACTCAACAATGACGACAACATTCACGGCATAATCGTGCAATTGCCCCTGCCAAAGCATATCAACGCCGACAAAGTTCTTGCTCACGTCAACCCACAAAAAGACGTTGACGGATGCCACTACGTGCAAAAGGGCAAACTTTGGACAGGCACTCCCGAAGCGCTCCCATGCACCCCTTATGGCTGTGTGGAACTCTTAAAACACTACGGCATCAACATATCAGGCAAGCATGCAGTTGTCCTTGGCAGATCCAATCTTGTGGGCAGACCTATGGCAGAACTTTTGCTCCGTGAAGATGCAACAGTCACCATATGCCATTCAAGGACTGCAAACCTTCAAGACATCACAAGATCAGCCGATATTCTTTGTGTCGCCATAGGCAAATCAAAATTTGTTTCAGCCGATATGGTCAAGGACGGAGCAGTGGTTTTGGACGTTGGCATCAATCGTGATGACAATGGCAAACTTTGTGGCGATGTAGACTTTGAAATGGTCAAAGATAAGTGCAGTTTCATCACTCCCGTGCCCGGTGGAGTTGGGCCAATGACAGTGACTATGCTCATGAAAAACACTGTTGAAGCATACAAAAGGAACAGATAAACACATTATTGTGCAAAAATAAGCAAAATAAAAAGAACTCGCAAGAGTTCTTTTTTTTATGGTGTTGGTAAAGTTTTAGATGCTTCTCCAAGCCTTATGGTTGAAGATGAGAAGGATGGGCAATATCTCAAGACGGCCAATGAGCATATCTAAGATAAGGACAATCTTTGTGAAGATTCCAAGGCCTGCAAAGTTGCACACTGGGCCAACTGCGCCAAACCCAGGACCTACGTTGTTGAAGCAGGTGACCACTGCAGAGATATTTGTCATAAGTCCATTTGTGCCTGTTGCAGTGGATTTATCCAATGAAATCAAAATCACTGACACAACCATAATCATAACGTAGAGCACAAAATATCTTTGTGTATTGTGCACTGTTTCATCGCTCAAAGTTTTGCCTTCTAGGCGAACGGACTTCACGGAACGAGGGGAGAGCATTTTGTGGGCTGACAACATTGATGATTTGCCAAGAATGATGACACGTGACATTTTAAGTCCACCTGCAGTACTGCCTGCCGATCCCCCCATAAACATAAGGGCAAAAATAAGGATTTGAGCAATCATAGGCCAGTTTTCATAGTTTTGAGTCACAAAGCCTGTTGTTGACAAAATTGCTGCAGCAGTAAATGATGTGTGACGGATGCTTTCGCCCACTGAGTCATATGTGTTTGACAATGAAAGGCTCAGGACGATAATTGCACAAATCACGAAGTAAATTGAAAACATCCAAGTGGTTTCTTCTTGCTTGATTGCCTTGCGGAATTGTCCAACAATATAAAGGAAATATATGTTGAAATTCACTGAGAATATCAACATAAACACAGTGATTGCAACGTCAATACCCACTGAGTCGTAGTGGGCGATTGATGCATTCTTGATTGAGAAACCGCAAGTTGAAGCCGTTGTCATAGCATGGTTTATGCTGTCAAAGGCAGGCATATCAAGGGCGCAAAGGACACCGAATTCAATGAGTGTCAACACAATATAAATGGCGTAGAGAATGAGTGCGCTGTGTTGGATTTTGCTGACTAACTTTCCAAATTGGGGGCCGGGCATTTCTGCCTTGGCAAGTTGAGTTGCACTCTTGTCCTTTTTTGGAAGAATTGCAATGACAAAAACAAGCACGCCCATGCCACCAATCCAAGCAGTCATAGAGCGCCAGAAAAGCAAACTTTTTGGCAAGACTTCAATGTCGGTCAGTATGCTTGAGCCTGTTGTTGTGATGCCTGATACACACTCAAACACTGCATTGAGATAGTTTGGAATGAAGCCTGAAAGGGTATAGGGCATTGCGCCAATAAGACCAATGAAAATCCAAGCAAGTCCGCAAATTATCATGCCACAAGATGGGCGCATATTTCTTTGATCCTTCTTTGGACGCAAGAAAAGACCTGCGCCACCCAAAACGACGCAGACTGCAATGGTTATGCCAAAACCAAACATAGAAGATGTTTCGCCATATCCCACTGCCATAAAGAATGGAATGAGGAGAATAGCACCCAATATTATGATGATTTCAGCCAAAATGAAAAATGTCAGTTTATAGTTCATGTCTTGTTGTATGATGTATGTCGAAAATGTCGTTGAGATCTTGCAATGCTTCAATCTTTGTCACAATAATGACGTTGTCCCCTTCGTGAATGCTATCTTTGCCCGAAGGAGTGATGAGTTTATCTTTGCGAATGATGCCAGCAATGATAAGATCATTTTTCAGTTGCAGATCCATAATGGGCACACCGAGTTTTTTGAACTTTTTGTCTGCCACAAATTCAAGAGCCTCAAGTTTGTCTTCAACAATGCTGAAAAGATTGACAACATTGCCACGCTTGCCAAAGTTACGGACAAAGCGCATAAGTTGGTCAGCAGTTGATGATTTTGTTGACACAACTGAGTCAATGCCACTTGTTTGAAGCATCTTGTAGTAATCAACCTGGTCGATTTTTGTGATGATTGTAGGCACTCCAACCGACTTGGCAAACATACTCATGATGATGTTTTGTTCATCAATGTCGCCAAGAGCAACAAATGCATCCACCCATTCAACACCTTCTTCACGGAGAAGTTGTTGGTTTGTTCCATCGCCATGGATGACGTTTGCATAAGGGAACAATGAT
>JAZRGC010000023.1:0-1528 GCA_045643985.1 Clostridia bacterium | reverse complement strand
CTTCTGTCCAACTTACGTGTGATGGACACTTCATCATAAGGAAGTGTGGAAAAGATGTGTTGATCGCTGTTGTCAAAGACAAGAGTGACTTCACTGTAAGACATGCTCTTTCTCTTTTCTGTGCCAGCAAAGATGACGTCTTGCATGCTCTTACCACGAAGGGATTTTGCGCTTTGCTCACCAAGTGTCCAACGAATTGCTTCGGCAACGTTTGATTTGCCACAGCCGTTTGGTCCAATGATTGCTGTAAAACCATCCTTGAGTGGGATGGGTGTCTTGTCAGCAAATGATTTGAAACCGTGTAGTTCTATGCGTTTAAGATTCAAAATGCTTTCTCCTACATTTTATAATTTATAGAATTATAACACACATTGCCTTCTATTACAAGCGAATGAGAAATAAAAAAATAGATGTTTCACAAAATCCGTGAAACATCCGTTTTGAAATCGTATTATTAGGTTGCCACAATGATATGGCACACTATACTTCAATCACTCAACAAGTTTTTGCAAGGCTTCCTTTGCTGCCCATTGTTGAGCGCCTTGTTTGGTTGAGCCGTGTCCGTTGCCAATACACACGCCATCCACGTACACTTCCATTTCAAAAGTGGGCTTGTGGACAGGGCCGATTTGTGCTACAAGGACGTAGTCAACAGTTTTGCCGTGCTTTGTGGCATACTCGTTGAGCCTTGACTTGAAATCAACGTCCTCTTGAGGGCTTGAATATGCAATAGCTTTGTCAAGCATTGAAAGAACAAAATTCTTTGCCTCCGCCATGCCAGAATCCAAATATATTGCACCGACAATTGACTCAAACAAATCGCATTTGATTGAATCGTTTTCGTATATTCTTCTGCGACTTTCTCCAACACCAAATTGCATAAATTCCGTAAGTCTAACACGTCCAATTGCATCTGACAACGGTTGTGAACTGACGATTTGAGCACGGACTTTTGTCAGCACTCCTTCATTCCAACTTGGGTTGAGTTCCATAAGTCTTTCGGCAATGATAAAATCAAGAATGCTATCCCCCAAAAACTCCAAAACTTGATAGTTTTCTTCAACTTTTGGTTTCAGTGATGGATGGGTGAAAGCACGGATAAGAAATGACTTATCCTTGAAAACATAACCAATTATATTTTCAATTTCTTGGATTTTTGTCTTGTCTAACACTTTACTCGATACCTTCTTTGATGAGTGTAGGAAGTTCCTTTTCTGCAAGACGTTTTGCCATCAAAATGCTTGCTGAAATTGCTTTTGACTTGCTGCTTCCGTGGGCTTTGACTACAACTTTGTTGCAGCCAAGGAACACTGCACCACCTTGTTGATTGTAGTCAACCTTTCTTTTGAGAGCACGAAGGACAGGTTTGAGGAAGAGATAACCAAGTTTTGCTTTTATGCCACCCTTTTCGATGCCGGCTTTGAGGATTGAGAAGATTGCGCCTGCTGTGCCTTCGGCTGATTTCAGCGCGATGTTTTCGTTGAAGCCGTCTGCAACAACAACATCATATTCACCTGAAAGCAAATCT
>JAZRGC010000022.1:0-27286 GCA_045643985.1 Clostridia bacterium | reverse complement strand
AGGCTTATCTCCCCCAAGAGTTCACATCGACGGGGAGGTTTGGCACCTCGATGTCGGCTCGTCACATCCTGGGGCTGTAGTCGGTCCCAAGGGTTCGGCTGTTCGCCGATTAAAGTGGCACGCGAGCTGGGTTCAGAACGTCGTGAGACAGTTCGGTCCCTATCCATCGTGGGCGTAGGATATTTGAGAGGCTCTTCCCCTAGTACGAGAGGACCGGGGTGGACGTACCTATGGTGCACCTGTTGTCGTGCCAACGGCATAGCAGGGTAGCGATGTACGGATTGGATAAACGCTGAAAGCATCTAAGCGTGAAACCAGCCTCAAGATAAGATATCCCTAAAGAGAAATCTGAGTAAGGCCCCTTGTAGACCACAAGGTTGATAGGTCAGGTGTGTAAGCGCAGTAATGTGTTCAGCTAACTGATACTAATAGGCCGAGGGCTTCAATCAAAATACAAATTTCAAAGGTCTAATTTAAAATGCAGCAAAAATTCTATTCCTATGCAGTTGTGAATGTGCGATTCGTACATTGAATCAATATTCAACCATAACCGGTGTTTGAAGCGGTGAGGTCCCACCTGTTCCCATACCGAACACAGAAGTTAAGCTCACCTGCGCTAAAAGTACTTGGCTGGACACGGCCCGGGAGGATAAGTCGATGCCGGTTTCCAAACAGAAGAACCACTCAATTCTGAGTGGTTTTTTTGTTTATTTGACTGCCTGTATATGGGCATGGCAATTTTCATTTTTGGACTTAATTTGGTCATTTGCTATATATAATGTTGAAATGACGGTTAAATACTTTACAATTTCTTGTTGTTGGACTATAATATTTATAATGTAAATATTGTTCCAAGGAGGTATACTATGGGTAAAAAAGTTATCGGCACAGTGGCTATATTGCTCATTTGTGCAGTTATATGCATTTGTTTTGTTGGATGCAACGATTATGACAGCCATTTTGAAGTTATTGATATATCTAAAGAAGTGTTTATTGCTACTGTTACAGTCAGTTCATATTTGTCAGGCAGTGATCTGAAGCTTGATGTTGAGGAAATTGAATGGGCAAAAGAAATCCAATCTCTTAAAAGAGATGGACAGTATGCAACAGCGGTAAAATTTGTGGATACAAGCAAGGCAAAGGAATTTGCAGATGAAATTCAAGCAGGAATTGACAAAGCTAGAGCAGATGCAGGGGCAGAAGGAATCGCATTCGTGGATGAAAATAATAAATGGGCTCTTGTTGTAGAAAGAAAAGGAACGCTTGTTGTGTATGGTCGTTCAGAGGCTGTCAAGGATACTATAAAATATAAACTAAACTAATGCAGAACTTAATGCATATAAACCACTCAACTGAGTGGTTTTTTTTGTTGTATTTTTTGATTTATATAATCTTGTTGCGCTTTATTGTTTTGCAGGCAATATAGTAAAACGTGTCATTTGCCTTGTTTTAGGCGCATTTAAGCGCGTTAATAAGAAAGTTGACAACATATTCAACGGTCTTAAAAATGCATTTTACGGGCGCAAATGGGTGTGTTCAAGAGCAAATTGGATGTTTATTGTAATTGTTATATGACAAAAGCGCAAAACAGTGCAAAAAAACTTTTGTATCCAAAATGGATGTGTGGGTTGACATTGCAAAACCAAAGGAATATAATAAAAGCACAACAAATACTATCCATGGAGGGATAAAATGAACAAGAAAATTATCAGCATCGTAGCAATCATCGCTCTCGTGGCAATTCTCTCTGTCTGCCTCATCGCATGTAATGCAGACACTTATGCAAAAAGACTTGAAAAAGCAGGTTACACAGTAGAAATTGTTGACCTTAGCGAAGAAGATCAAGAAGATGGCATCGTCTGGGCAGTTAGCGCAACAAAAGCAACATCAATAACAGACATCCAAATCGTAGCAATCACAAAGTTTGCTTCAGCTGACGAAGCAAAGAAAGCTGAGGAAGATGCAAAAGCAAACAACATCCTCAATGCTACAATCGAAAGACAAGGCTCAATCGTCATCGTCGGCACAGAACAAGGCGTCAAAGATGCAAAATAATTGACAATCAATCAATAAAAAGTCCACTCGAAAGAGTGGATTTTTTTATGCCTAGAAGATTTCTTGTTGGATTGGCAATATCATTTGTAATATATTTGCTTGGGGGAAGTTTGGCAAAACCCCCTTAAAACGTCCTTAATTTTAATGAACGATGTATCGGCTGAATCAATGCCGTGGCGTGTGAGAGTGATTTAGAGAGGCTATTTTGGGGCTGTTTTTGAGTTTAACAAGCAACAGAGCCTAAAAAGGCAAGCAACAACTGCCATAAAAACAAGCATTTTGCAGACGAATGGGTTGTCAAATATGTACAATCTAAAACGAACGATATTTTCAATAAAACACGATAAGTGTTGTAAAAGCGCGCAAAACAGGTCTAAAACGGGCGAATACACGATGTGTAAAGCATATTTTAGGCAAAATAAAACACGAAACGTTGATAAACACGTATCGTGTAATAGCGTAAAATGACTATTGGATGGCTCGCTTTTGCGATTATAGAGTGAAAAACAATGGTTGGAGTTGTTTGCCTTGGATTGCTTCAGTGCAGGTGGGCAAAATCAAGGATGTGTCGGCAATAAGACTGTTGGGCTTTTTCAAGTGGTTGTCTTGACCGAATGGCACAAAGAATATATTTCTTGTGTTGAGGAGCGCACCTATATTTTTTGCATTTGCCCCCAATGAATCGTTGCTGCTGACGGAGATGACAACAGGTTTGTTGTTTCTGAGAGTTGCCTTCACTGCCATTGTCACAGGGGTGTCGGTTATGCCACATGCAATCTTTGAAAGTGTGTTGCCTGTGCAAGGCGCAACAAGGAGCAAATCCACGGCTTTGGACGTGCCCATAGGCTCGGCTTCCACAATGGTTTTTATCGGCTCTTTACCCGTTAGGGTAATGACATCCTTTTCAAAGTCTATTGCCTTGTAAAATCTTGTGTCAAGATTTGACACGTTGAAACTGAATATTGGAGTGACATCGTGGCCTTGGTCCACAATGGTTTTCAGCACTTCAATTATATTTCTCAAGGTACAAAATGACCCTGTGACGGCAAATCCTATTTTCATTTCAAAACTCTCCTTACATATTCGGCAATTGCTTCCCCTGCGCTTATCGGGGCAGTTTTTGCAGGCAAAGCAGGGTAGATTTCTGCGTCAATGCCCAAATACTTGGCAAAATTCAAAGACAATGCTGGTTTTGATGCCAAATCGATGTAGATTGCGTTTGGACTCATTGTCAGCACTTCCTTGTCGTCAATGATCTGTTGAGGCGCAGTGTTTATGACGATGTCATAAGGAGCAAAGTCAAAGTCCTTTGCCTTGATAACGTTGTCGGCAAAAGCCATTGCAGGGCGCAAAGATGACGTTGTTGCCACTGTGAGTCTTCCTATGCCCACATCACGCAGAATTTTGACCAATGCTGAGCCTGTGCGTCCAAAACCGATTACAAGGGCTTTCAGTCGGTCAAGGGACAAAAAAGAGTGAGATAGGATGATGTCCAGTGTGCCTTCTGCAGTTAGGCGAGCATTTCTTGCTTGAAAAATCTCATCATCAAGCATATTGAAATACTTCACGTCAAGAGAATTGAACAAAGCCAATGCTTCATTGTCTGCCTTGCCACCTATGACAACTTCGCCCCCTGTCAATTGGTCAATTGTCTTTGCAGTAAGCAAAATATTTGGCGCAAAAATATGGGTTGTTCGTTTGGGCGAAAACACCAATTCTTGTCGTAAAAAAAACATCCTAGCATCTGTTTGATGAATGATAAAATCTGCCAAAATCCAACACCTCCATACCATATCCTATGCAAAATTGCTGACGTGAGTTGACCACAAGTTGAGTGATTTACATAAGATATTTTGAAAGGGGGAAAATCAATGGAAAAATATTTTTTGGGAAGCAATACACACTGTGGATTTTGTGGATTTTATGATGAAACGACAAGGGGAATAAATCAAGTTTATCTGCTGAAAGGTGGGGCAGGCACAGGCAAATCTTCGCTGATGAAAAAGGTGTTGAAAGTGGCGCTTGACAAGGGATGCCACTGCGAAAGTTGGCACTGCTCAGGGGATCCAAATTCCTTGGATGGAGTGTTCATTTTGGACAATGATACGGCAGTGATTGATGCCACATCTCCCCATGCAGTTGAGCCTTGGATTCCTGTGTTGAAGGATGACATTGTCAACCTGCTTGAATACGTTGACAAGGGCAAAATCAAAAAGTATAGAGAGATCATTGAAAAATTGTCAAATGACAAAAAAGAATGTTTTTCAAGTGGATATGAACACTTAAACATTGCATATTGTCATTTTGCACAAAATAGACGTATGGTTGCAATGACCATGAATGATGACTTGATTGTGTCAAAAGCCAAAGAATTTGCAAGGGATATTTTGGATGACTTGTCCTGCAAAAATGACATGGATGAAAGCATTGGGCACTGTGATGAAAGTGTTGAAAATCATCATAATAAAAACCATCACAAAGATTTTGCGAAAGGGCTTGACAAGCGTTTTTTCAGGGCAATAACCCCTGACGGGATTGTGAACTTTTTTGACAATTTCAAGGACAAAAATCTATGGCACATAAAAGGGGAAAGCGCAAGTGTTGATTTGTTTTTGAATGCGGTTTTGCAACAAATTTTGAATGCTAAATTGCAAGGCGAAAAAATAAAGATTGTTGTGTTTTCAAACCCTTTGGATGCCACTCAATTGGACGGATTTATGGTTGGGGATACGATTGTTGTCGGTGTTGATTGCACTGGCGCTATGGTTTATGACCTACGTTGGTATGAAGGGGATTTTGACAAGTATGCAGTGAGCAGGGCAAAGATGAAAATGAAGGAAGAAATCGACCTTGCAGTTGACTATTTTGCAAAGGCAAGGAGTGCTCATCTCGCCATAGAAAAATACTATACCTCAGCAATGGATTTTGATGGAATAAACAGGCTGACAAATCAACTGCTTTGCAAGATTTTTGAAAGTTGATATATGTGTTGCCTGTGTTTTGAATGATTTAGAAAGGCATTGCCATCCACTTTTATAACCACTCATTGAGTGGTTTTTTTCTGTATTTTGACAAAACACCTGAAAATGCGCAGTCCAATTTGAAAATCTTAGTATTGACATCGGGCGCACACTTGTGATATAGTCTATATGTATAGTTATAGTTAAAAGCGCCTGCACATCGCACGCGCGGAGGCGAATTATGAAGAAAATGGCAAAAATCTTGATAGCACTGCTTATGGTGACAATGCTCACCTGTGCTTTGGTTGCTTGTGACCTTTTTGGCTCACAAAACGGTGGGGATGTTGAACTTCCACCAATTATTGGTGGAGATGTCGATCCTGACGACACAGGCAATGGGGAAGTTATCACATCAAACAAGCCTGTTTATTTGACTTTCTCATACCTTAAACAAGCACCATCAGTGTTTAAGCACATCTACATAGAAGACTTTGATCTTGCCGACATTGAATATCACATCACCTATGAACAAAGAGTCAATGGCAAAAAGAGATATGTGGCAACGGAAGGTCAACCACTTTCTATGGATATGCTTTCAAGAGATAGCAAAAAAATCCTTGAAACCTTTGGCGATGACGAAATCAGTGGACACTATATGATTTTCGTGTCAAAGGAAGTGGAATACGTTGATGATGAGGGTGTGACAAAGGTCAAAAAGGTTGAAGGCTCATTTGGTATGCACCTGAAAACCAGATCTGCAGTGAAAGAATTTGTTGACATCACAATTGATGTCAATGGTGGCTATGCACTCTTTGGCGATTTTGACGTGAAAGAAGGCACTTCAAGTGTCAAAGTTGAAAAGGACTACTCATGGACTTGGAGCGAATTCCTTGCAGATTTCCCCGCATATAAGGAAGGCCATGCAATCTCAACAGTGACTGTTGACGGCAAAACTTATAGCGCATCTTCAACAGATACAATCAAAATCAACAGCAATTCAGTTGTGACATTGGGTTGGACTGAAAACATTTTGCCCATCACATTTGACATCAATCTCCCTGAGGGAGTTGACAATTGGGCACCTGTTGACAGCACTCTTCTTGAAAACTACAATGCAAGCAACGGCACATGGTCAGTGTCAGTTGTCAAGGGCGAAGGCATCATCCCTAGACCTTCAGTGTCAAACATTGCAACTCTTGAAGGATATACCTTTGCAGGTTGGCGCACAGAGGACGGCACAGTGTGGAATTTCAACAAGAGTGTCGGTGTTGCACCCATCAAACTCTATGCACTTTGGACAATCCGTACATACTCAGTGCAATACGTCCTTATGGGTGGCGAACTTGATCTTGCAAAAGGCTATTCAAACACAGCAGTGGCAGGATTGAAGCGCACTGACGTTGACGTGAAATATGCCGTTGGTCTTGGCCCAGACGATCCTGACTATGATCCCGAATCAATGAGAGATATCTTGGCATTCAAGCCTATTGTCATCACATTTACCGGCATTCCTTACGGCGCAAATCTCAAAGATTATTATGCAGTATGCAACGTCCGTAGCGATTCAACAGACATCATCTCAATCTCTGCAGATCCCAGCATTTTCGGCACACAAATGACCAAGAATGGGGATTGCTACGAGGTGGAAAACTGGTATCTTGACTCATTCTTTGAAGAAGGCAACATCTTTGACAGCAAAAAGGTCAAGGATGACGTTGTGCTTTATCCTAAGTGGATGCTCAAAGAAAATCTCAGCGATGCAGAACTCAACAAGTATTTTGCAGAAAAATTGTTCAAATACACAGAAAAATCAGATGGAACACTCCGTATTGACGTGATCCAAGATTTGTCAGTGAGCGAACTTAAGATTCCTGCAAGCGTCAATATCAACGGAGTTGATCGTGTCATCAGCGAAATCGGCGAAAATGCAATCATCAACATCAAGACACTCATCTCTGTTGATCTTAGTGAAGCAACTTCACTCACAAAGATTGGCAGACAAGCCTTTGCATATTGCCCCAATCTCCGTGAAATCAAAGTCCCCGAAGGTGGACTCAATGTCACATACATTGGCGAAGATGCTTTCCGTGGCACAGAATATATCAACTCATATGCAGAAAATAATGGTGTTGACTTTGCAACTCTTGGCAAAGTTCTTGTGAAATATGTTGGTGACAAGGACGAAACTGAAATCAACATTGACACAATGAGCGTCCTTCTCAGCGAAGTTGACACAATTGCACCCGGAGCATTCAGTGGACTCCTTGCCCTTGAAAAAGTTGTCATCGGTGACGGCATTGAACAAATCAATGACAGAGCATTCTATGGCAACAGCAACCTCAAAGAGGTTGTCGGTGGTCAAGGTCTTGTGTTTGTTGCCTCAGACGCTTTTGACGGCACAAAATACATCACAGAAACAGGGGAAAATGAATACCTTAAACTTGGCAACATTTACTATCGCTACGTGGGCATGGGCACAAGCGCAACCATACCTGCAGGCGTGAAGTATATTGCTCCCAATGCATTTATGAAAGGCAGTATGGTTGAAACCATCGTCTTTGAAAATGCAGAAGAAATTATATCTGTCGGTGCAGAAGCATTTGCAAGCACCAAGTGGATTGGCGCAGACCATACCACAGCAGAAACAGGGGATGACAACACCTTTGTCCAAGACGGATTTGTTGTCATCAACGGAATCCTTGTTGCAAAACGTGGCAGACAGGCAATTGTGGAATTGCCTGAACTTGTCAGAGTCATTGCAACAGATGCATTCTCAAACGCATACATCACAAACATCACAGTGCCTGCTGAATCACGTCTTGAACTCATTGAGTCCTATGCATTTGACGGCGCAAAGAATCTCAAAGCATTGACATTTATCAATGCAGACGACTCTGTGTTTGTGGAATTTAGAGATGGCGCATTCTCAAGAAAGAATGGCGAAGCAGTCAGTGAAGGCTTTACAATCTATCTTTACGATGAGCCCGTTGACACTCTCAAAAAAGCAATCAGTGCAGGGGATACTCTTGCAATCAAGCAATGGAAGGAACTCTATCAAGGCGCAACAGATATGTTCAAAGTCCTTGTGACGGAAACCATTTCATTCAACAAAACAATTGGCATTCCCACAGCATATCTCTATGACGGAAAGGCAGTTGATTTCATCGATGTTTGGGATAGCCTTGGATTGCTTGATTCAACCAAATCAAGACTTGTTGATGGCATAATCGTTGTAAGAAGTGACGGTATTGCAAGAACAGAAGATATTGACATCGCTCAACTCAAAACAGAAAAAGCAGGTGTTGTGGGTGCTCTTGACGGCACAGTTGGCGACAAAGCATTCACTCTCACAATTGACGGAATCACACCTGAAGCACTTGAATACTCTGTCTATCCTGCAATCAAAGAAACCACAATGAAAGTGTACCATATGGTCGGTGAACAAGAGGTTGAAGGACTTCCTACATTCTACACAACTCAACCCAACTTCAACGAAGCAGAGCACGTCATCAAGATCAAGTTTGCATACAATGACGGATATGACACACAAGGAGAAATCCTCATTGATGATGAAAAGGTTTCAGTAAGTGGTTATAGACACAATATCGGTGCAAACAAGGAACTTCAAATTTATGTTGACTACTATGGTCTTGCAACATACAGAGTCCTTGAAACATACACAGTCAAGCATCCCACAAACTCAGCCATTGAACAATGCGATCCTATGACACTTTCAGTCAATGCTGGCAAGACAGAAGTCAACAGAGTTGCAAGCAAGGTCGTGTTCAAGGTTACATTGTCAGACGGCACATACAAGTATGTTGGTCTTGACTCAAAGGCAAAATTCATCTCAATTGCAGACGCCAAGGGACACGTGGCAGAAGCAGAAGAAATCGAACTCAACACTCAAACTCTTGGACATCACGTTGTTGGTCTTTGCTATGGCGAGCCCGGCAGTTATGTTTATACAACAGTTTTGTATTCCGTCATTCTTTCGACAGACGGAGCACAATTCACATATGGTATTGTTGACGGCAATGCAGTGATCACAGGCATCAAGTCTGGCTACAACAGCACTGTTGCAATCCCTGCAAAGGTCACCCTTGACGGAAATGGCAACTTCAATGCAGACAGCACAGCAGAGTATGACGTTGTGGCAATCGGCGCAGGTGCATTCAAGGATAAAGTTGATCTTGAATACGTGTACGTGCCTGCATCAGTCAAGACAATCGGCAACGAAGCATTTATGGGTTGCACATCACTCAAACAAGTGCGCTCATTTGCAGTGGCAGAAGTTGTTGATTGTGGACTTAATGAAAACCACGTGACACTTGTTGATCAACAAGCAAAATTCGTGGGCGAAGTGACAATCTCAGGAGTTGCAAGCACAGGCAGAACAATCATCACAGTGCCTGCAACAATCACATATAGCAGAGTGGAAGAAGGCACAAAGGGAGTGGCTGTTGACAGCACATACGTCCTTGATGTAAAACTCAGTGCAGATGCATTTGCCAACTACAATGGCGAAATCTCATTGCCTGACAGTGAATACTTCCACACATATGCAACCGAAAACCTTGCAGGCAAGAACGTCAAGTTCCACAGTGGCACATCTGGCGATAGAGCAAGCACATTTGTCTTTGACAACTATGACACACCTGTCGTCAACTATGCTTACTACACAGGCAATGCAATCATCAATGCAGATGTTGATTACACCTTTGAAAACGGCATCTTGGCAATCCCCGAAAACATCACAGGTGTCGAAGCAGAACTTGGTTACGAATATGATTACTCAATCATCGGTGTTGCTGATCAAGCATTCTCAAAGGCATTTGACCAAGGTATGAGAACAATCTACTTGCCCAACTCATTGAGAGTGTTCCAAGGCGCAATTGCAGACGTATTTGGCATGGACAACTATGGCTACGTTGCACAACACGTCTATGACGTGACAGTTGATGCAATCTACACCCCCACAAATGCATTCCCCAATGTGGAAACAATCGGCAAGAAAGCATTCTATGGTTGCAGTGCATTGAACGATGTCAACTTCAACTTTGCAACAGATCTCAAATCAATCGGCAACTATGCATTCTACGGTTGCAGTGCAGTTGAAGAAATCAATCTTGAACGTACACAAATCACAAGCATTGAAGCATCAACATTCAGTGGTTGCGCATCATTGAAGACAGTGCAATTGCCCACAACAGTCACCGAACTTGGCGACCTTGCATTCAACGGATGTGGAGCACTTGAAA
This sequence comes from Clostridia bacterium, assembly GCA_045643985.1. Lineage (GTDB taxonomy): Bacteria > Bacillota > Clostridia > Christensenellales > CAG-917 > RGIG4097. Next base: position 17,010 of record JAZRGC010000022.1, on the reverse strand, counting down.
CAGTGGATGGTCTTGACAACGTCACTTATGTTGGCGCATTGGTCTTCAACAATTGTACATCATTGAAAACAGAATATTTCCCCAACAAGGCATAGGCTTTGTGGGGAAATACCCTATCAACAAAAAATAAAAAGCGCATAGAATACAAAGGAGAAAAATATGAAAGTTTTAGTTGTTTTGGGCAACAGAATGAATGATGACGGCAGTTTCTCAGATGCTATGATGGAACGTCTTGACAAGGCATTGATCGTGGCAGACGACTTTGACAAAATCATCGTCACAGGTGGTGTCGCCAATGCATATGCAGGTGTGGCAGAAGGGGATATGATGTGCAAATGGCTTGTGCAAAATGGTATCCCAATGGGCAAAATAATCGTTGAAAATCGCTCACATACCACCAAAGAAAATGCAAAGTTTACAGCCCCTATCATCAAAGGTATAGGCGCAGAAGAAGTGACACTTTTGTCAAGTGCATACCACATCGACAGAAAGGCATACAACCCCATTCGCCTTTTCAAAAAGTACACAAAACTTGAAACCATCGAGGCAATAAGAGCATAACAGCAACGATGAAAACAGGGCAATCAAGTCCCTAAAAAACAAAACAAAAACACACAACAAATCACAAAATAAAGAGATGATAAAAAAATATCTTAAAATCAAAAATCCGTACTTGATGTACGGATTTTTTGTGTTTAAAGTGTTGTTTGTGTGCTATTTGTTGATTTTCAAGCACCAATTGAAAGGCTGAATGATGTAAAGCCAGTGCCTTCTGCGTTTGATAGATAAACCACTGTTGCAACAATGGTGCTTCCGTCTGTCAGGACAACGCCGTATTCAACTTCTTCCGTCAATTGCTTGTTGCCCACGATATCGAATGAACTGTTTATGTTGATGCTGGAGTGGCGCACGGATGTGGGCTTTCTTCCATCAAGGAAGGCTGCCAAAACTGAAAGAGATATGTCTGAGCCTTCAGCACTGCTTGGATGCATCAAGGCCTTGGCATCGTCCATGCGATTGTCTGCAAGTGCTGTGATCATTTCTTCTGTCTTTGGCAACGATTCGGGATTTTTCAAAGAATCCTCTAAGTTGGCAAAGAAATCACAGCCTGTTAGACAAACAACCAACAGCAACAAAATACAACTGCAAATTACTAGTTTTTTCATTGTGGGATTCCTCCGTTGTTTTCTTGAACAAAGCATAGCACAAAAAGCCCATCTCTGCAACACATTTCACAAGGCGCAAGATTTCTGCAAAGCCCCTCAACAAACAGAAAAATAAAAACGGACATAAGTCCGTCTTGAAATTTGTGTGTAAATACCTATTTTGATACAATTTGCGTACACCCCATAAAAAGTGCGTACACTTGCTTCAAATGAGTACAATTAAAACTCACCGATAAATTGAAATTTACCGATTATAGCACTAATCGATATCGTTCAAGGTTGTCTGATTTATCCTCGTATGCAAATCCATTTTTGATTGCAATCTTTTTGCTTGCGATTTGTCTTTCATCACATTCAATGACGCAGCTTTCAATACCCAAATATCTTGCGCATTTTATCAGTTCTCTTGTAACTTCATCCGCAATTCCAATTCCCCAGTAATTTTTATTTAAGACCCAGCCAATCTCATAGTCGTTTTTCTCATAGGAATGAAAAATTGCGTGTCCAATGACTTCGCCCGTCATTTTCCAGACAATCGCATAAACCAATGGTGGTTCGCACAGTCCTGCCGATTGAATAAAACACCTTGTCTTCTCTATGTCAAAGACCTGTTCAATATACATCATAACATTTGCATCTGAAAGCACTTGATACAAATCGTCAGCATCTTTCATCTTCATATTGCGAATAATGCATCTCTCTGTTGTTAATTCCATACTTACCACCGCAAATTCTGATTTCTCAATTCGACCTATTCATATTTATCGTTTAATTTATTATATCACAAATTTTGCATTTTTTCAATATATTCGCCTGCCGTATAACGAAAAAACCTTGGTAATATCTATCGTTCTGTAGTTATTTATTATAAAGAAAAAAGCCCTGCAAAAGTGCTGTTTAACACTCCTACAAGGCTCTGATGTTTACTTACAGAAAGGAACTAACTCCATTTATGCAAAGAAAAAAGGTCTGACACGATTGTATCAAACCTTTGCTTCTTAAATGGTGGAGATGAGGGGATTCGAACCCCTGACCCATGCATTGCGAACGCATTGCTCTACCAACTGAGCCACACCCCCAAGTTATATTAAGTTAAGATTTGAGCCTGCAATTTTCGTGGTTGGTTTCGAAATTGCATTGATCTTCCGGTCGTGGACAAGCACTCCCTGCTTTGGCTACAAACAATTCACAGGATTGTTTGCTTTACGCGTCACGCCAACTGAGCCACACCCACAGACTATATCGGTTTTTAAGTAGATATAATATAATGCAAAATCTGAATTTTTACAAGCGAATTTATAAACATATTGCAAAAATTAATATGTGTGGTAGAATATTGTAAACAAAGGGAAATGGAAAGGATGAAAATGACTAGACTAGAAAAGGCGAAAGGTATTCTTGCAAGTGGAAATTACACTTGTGTCATGTGCAAGGGGGAAGATGTTTACACAACCGAACTACGTGGAGTGAAGCCCCTTGTGCAGTGGCTGAAATCGGGGATAGATTTTGGCGGGTGCTATGCTGCCGACAAAGTGGTGGGCAAGGGTGCTGGTTTTTTGTATGTACTCTTGGGCGCAAGATCAGTGTATGCAGGAGTCATCAGCAAGCCTGCTCTTGACCTAATGCAGTACCATGGAATAGACGTTGTATTTGACAAATTGGTGGACAACATAATCAACAGGCAAGGCACAGGAATATGTCCCTTTGAACAGACTGTGAGCCACATCGATGATGCTCAAAAAGCATACATTGCCATTCTTCAAAAGATGGAAGAAATGAATATATCAATAAACTGAAAAGGCCGTCTTGAATGACGGCTTTTTATATTCAGCAAAAAGTGCAAACATCACAAAAACGGAACTTTAATAGTATGTTTTAACATTGTAAAACCTATTTTGTTGATATAATGCAAGAAAAACTTGAAATATAATGTATATGTGCTAAAATTGATATATATAGAAATGTCACGGCGTGGCAAAGGAGTTTATATGAAAAAGAGAACGATATTGATTGCATGCATTACAGTGGTTGTGTTGGCATTGTCTGCAGTTCTTGCAGGGTGCGATTTGTTTGCCTTCATTGAAGGACAAAACAATGAGGAGTTGAGAGATTTTTATGTCAATGCTTCAGGAGATAAGTTTGTCATTTCTGGGTTGAAAAATACGTCTGTCACTGATGTGGTCATTCCTGAGAGAGTGGTCAGCATCGGGGCAGAAGCATTCAAGAATACTAGGGTGTCGAGCGTTTCAATGGCAGAAGGTGTTGTCAATATTGGACACCGTGCATTTGAAAACTGCTCATCATTGACATCAATCACTTTGCCATCGACTCTTGTCACAATTGAGAGTGAAGCATTCAAGGGATGCAGTATGCTTTCTTCGATCACTCTTGGCGAGAATGTCACCACAATTAGAGATTGCGCTTTTGAAAATTGCTCCACACTGACAGAGGTTATCATACCCGACAAAGTGACAAGGATTGAAAATTGCACATTCAAAGGTTGCATGAATTTGGTTTCTGTCACATTGCCTGCAGGGGTAGAATATATCGGCAGTGATGTATTCTATTTGTGCCAAAATCTCAGGACTGTCAATTTTGGTGGCACAATTGATCAATGGAATGCAATGACTAGGATGGACAACTGGAAGGAAATTGTCACAAATTTTGATGTTGTCTGCCTTGACGGCGTCATTGAAGCATATATGGTTGTTTGACAACTATTTGGCATAGGTTGACAAACTCAACAAAATGCTATAAAATCTTCCATATATAAAAACATATATAAAAAAGCAAAGAATGTTTTTGCAATACATCAAAGGAACAAGGTTTTCGCACTTGATTGCGAAACTTAGGTGAAATTAAAATGATTGAAAAAACAAAAATTGGAGTTCTCGGTGCAGGCACTTGGGGCATCGCACTTGCAAGACTCCTTGCAAATGCAGGACATGACGTTGTTGTGTGGTCTGCAATTGAAAAGGAAATAGACACACTTTCAGCAACAAGAGTGCATCCAAATCTCCCCGGAGTGGAATTGCCTGAAAGTATGGCATACACAAAAGACATCGCAGAAGTTGTAAAAGGCAAGGATATCTTGTTGTTTGCAGTGCCTTCAGTGTTTGTGAGAGCAACTGCACGAAAGGTTGCACCATACATCACAGACGGTCAAGTCATTGTTGATGTGGCAAAGGGCATCGAAGAAGCAACACTCTTTACGATGAGTGAAATCATTGCCGATGAAATCAACAATCCAACAATCAAACTTGTGGCACTTTCTGGACCTACCCATGCAGAAGAAGTCATCAAGGACTTGCCCACAACAATTATCTCGGCAAGCGAAGACATCGCAACTGCAGAATTTGTGCAAAAGGTTTTCAACACAGAGCGTATGCGTGTTTACACCAACACTGACATCCGTGGAGTGGAACTTTGTGGTGCATTGAAAAACGTCATAGCATTGGCATCAGGCATTGCAACAGGTCTTGGATGTGGTGACAATGCCAAGGCAGCACTCATCACAAGAGGTATTGCAGAAATCGGCAGACTTGGCAACGCTATGGGATGCAAGGATCATACATTCAATGGTTTGGCAGGCATTGGCGACATCATTGTCACAGCAACAAGTGTCCACAGCCGAAACAATCGTTGTGGTATGCTCATCGGTCAAGGCGTGCCCGTTGAAGAAGCCACCAAGCAAGTGGGTATGGTTGTTGAAGGGCTCAATGCATTGCCTGCAGCCATCCTTCTCTCCAAAAAATACAACGTCGAAATGCCCATTGTTGAAACAGTTGATGCAGTGGTCAGTGGCAGGGTAGAAGTGAAATGTGCCATTGATTATTTGATGTCGAGGGAATTAAAGGCTGAAACCACAGAGTAAAAACTGCGCTATTTTGCGCCTATCAAAAAGCAGACCAAATAAGGTCTGCTTTTTTTTGTAAACATTACTGAGTGCGAACATATCAAGTGAATAACCACCCCTTCCTCATGTGTTTCCCCTCATTTGCTTGCGCAAAGGGGCAACACTCGGCGCGCGCACGTTAGAGATATACCACTCATTATGCCACTTGTCGCTTGGTGAATTTTGAGTGGACCACCAGCGACTGGCGTACTTTCATCTGGTGCTCGGCACTCGCTTTCTCGCCGCCGCTGCGGCTCGCGTTCCGTCCTTGACCAAGTGAGTGCTTGTATAAGAACTCAACGAATGAGAGCGTGCAAAAATTTCAATTACAATGACACGGCAGTGTCAAATCATGGAGCGAAGCCAGAATTCATTCACTTAATATGTTCGCACTGCCTTCAATAAATCTGCTACTGCAATTTAGGAATTTTTCAAATAAAACAGGGGTTTGGAATAGTTTATATATATAATAATAGAAAAAATTACAAAAATTTTGCAAAAATTAGGAATAAAGTTAGGAAAAGCGAAAAGTTTTTTCGTAAAGGTAAGTATTAAGACTTTTCAAACAAAGGAAAACTATGGCATACAATTCAAACGGTGGGCTTACACCAAACTTTTTGGATGAGTTGAAATTCAAATGCGACATAGTCAGCATTATTTCAGGATATATTCGCCTTGACAAGAAAGGTGGAAAGTATTTTGGGTGCTGTCCTTTCCACAATGAAAAGACCCCTTCCTTCTGTGTCAATGCCGATGAGCAATACTATCATTGCTTTGGCTGTGGTGTCAGTGGAAACGTCATCAATTTTGTTATGGAAATGGAATCGCTCTCATTCTACGATGCAGTGAAATATTTGGCAGAGAAGGCAGGTATGCCTATGCCTGAAATGCAGTTTGATCCTGACTATAAAAAGAAAAAGGAGAAAAAGGAAATCCTTCACGGACTTATGAAGGACACTGCACACTACTATCGCAACAACCTTTTGAGAGAAAATGAGGGCAAGGAAGCAAGAGAATATCTTTTGTCACGTGGCATAAGCGAAGACATTGCACGATACTATGGCATTGGATTGTCCCTTGACAATGAGCATATGCCCGGCTATATGCGCAGAAAGGGATACTCCATTGAAAACTTGCGTGATTGTGGTCTTGTCCATGGTGGCGACAGCAATCTCAAAGATGCATTTGGTGGCAGAATTATGGTGCCTATCCTTGACGGAATGGGCAACGTGGTTGCATTTGGTGGCAGAATTTATCACGGCGAAAAGGACGTGGCAAAATACAAAAACAGCACCAACACAGAGATTTTTGACAAAGGGCGCACTGTCTATGGCATCAACTTTGTCAAGAGAGAAAAGAAAGAGAATGGTGGCTTTAAGGAACTTATCCTTGTTGAAGGATATATGGACGTCATCGCTCTTGGCAGTGTTGGAATCAAGAACGTTGTTGCCGGCATGGGCACTGCATTGACAGACGGACAAGCAAGAGAGATTGCACGTCTTGTGCCCCTTGTGTACGTGTGCTATGACGGAGATTCGGCAGGCAGAAAAGCCACCATCAAAAATGTGGAAACACTTATGAAAGCAGGAGTTGAAGTGAGAGTTGTATCTCTTGCAGAGGGATGTGACCCTGATGATACAATCCGTCAAGAAGGCTATGAAGGCTTTATGGCAAGAGTGAAGGCTGCACTCCCTGTCATTGAATACAAGTTGAAACTGTGCCTTGATGCCTATGGCGTGGACTCTGTTGATGGCAAAGCAAAGTACGTTAGAGCATCTTTGAAAGTGCTCCAAGATGTGCAAAGTGTTGCAGAAAGAGAGGTTTATCTTGGCATTGTGTCTAGATTAAGTGGCGTTTCGGTTGAAACATTGTCAAAAGACCTTGGCAAAGTGCCTGCAAAGGAAAAGGAAGCACCTGTTGAAAAGACACCTCAACCAAAAGATGAAAAGACAGTGAAAGCAGGCAGGTTTGTGTTGAACAAGTTGTTGACAAAAGCACCTTGCGCCAACAAAGATATTGTGAAGAAAGATTGGTTTGTCCTTGACCTTCACAAGAGCCTGTTTGACGAATATACGGCAAGCAATGGTGAAGTGAAGATTGGATCACTGTTTGACAAATATCAAGAGCCTGAGTTGAACAAGATTGTTGGCGATGAAGTTGAATTTGGACGAAATGCCAATGAGCAAAACTACTTCACGGACTGTGTGATGGTCCTTGCAAATGAGTACATCACAAAGGCACTTGCCGACCTTACAAAGAAATACAATATGGCAACGGATGCAACTGAAAAGAGAGCAATCATTGCTGAGATGGCATCCTTGCAACAAAAATTAAAATCAAGAAAAGTTGAAGATAAACTTTAATCGGAGGAAAAATGGAAAAAGAACAACTGCTCAAAAATGAGATAGAAAAACTTATTGCCATGGGCAAAGCAAATGGCTCAGTGACAGAAGAAGAAATCATTGCAAAACTTGGGCTCAACGTCACTCCTGAGGATATGGAACTTGTTTTCAGCGCATTGGCTGAAGCAAAGATTACAATCAAGGAAAGCGCACCTGCAGACGATCTTGACAAACTCATTGACGTTGAAGGAAGCCTTGACGACTCAGTGAAGATGTATCTCAAAGACATTGGCAGAGTGGCACTCCTTTCTGCAGAAGAAGAAGTCAACCTTGCAAAGCGCATGGAAGAAGGCGATGAAGAAGCAAAGAGAGTTTTGTCAGAAGCCAACTTGCGTCTTGTAGTGTCCATTGCAAAGAGATATGTTGGACGTGGAATGCAATTCCTTGACCTTATTCAAGAAGGCAACCTTGGACTTATGAAGGCAGTTGAAAAGTTTGACTACACCAAGGGCTTCAAGTTTTCTACATATGCAACATGGTGGATTCGTCAAGCAATCACAAGAGCAATTGCTGACCAAGCACGTACAATCCGTATCCCCGTACATATGGTTGAAACCATCAACAAGCAAGTGAGAGCAACAAGACAACTCCTTCAAAAACTTGGCAGAGAGCCTAGCCCCGAAGAAATTGCAGAATATCTTGGTTGCCCCGAAGAAAAGGTCCGTGAAATCCAAAAGATTGCACAAGACCCCGTGTCACTTGAAACACCAATTGGCGAAGAAGAAGACAGCCATCTTGGCGATTTCATCGAAGATGACAGAGCATTGTCACCTGGCGATGTTGCAGAAAGCAATATGCTCAAAGAGCAACTCATTCAAGTGCTCAACACCCTCACTCCTCGTGAAGAAAAGGTGCTCCGTTTGAGATATGGTCTTGATGACAGCCATCCTCGCACCCTTGAAGAAGTTGGCAAGGAATTCAACGTCACACGTGAACGTATCCGTCAAATTGAAGCAAAGGCACTCAGAAAACTCCGTCATCCCAACAGATTGAAGAAGTTGAAGGATTTTGATTGATGCCAATACGTATTGATGAACGACTTACTGCCATTGCCACTCTCATAAAAGGTGGCACGGTGGCAGACGTTGGCTGTGATCATGGCAAACTTGGCTACTATCTTGTGTCCACAGACAGAGCAGACAAAGTTATTGCAACTGACATATCTGCACCCAGCCTGCAAAAGGCACAAGAGTTGGCATTTGACAATGGTGTCAGTCATCTTATGGAAACCCGTCTTGGTGACGGGCTTTCGCCTGTAAAGAGCAAGGAAGCAGACACGGTTGTAATTGCCGGACTGGGTGGGGATGTTATGGCAGAAATCCTGTCATCGGCACGTTTTGCTGGCAAGGAGTTTGACCACTTTGTACTGTCACCCAACACACATCCCGAAAAGGTGCGCAGAGAACTTGCTTGTTCGAATCACACAATTGTCACTGACAACTTGACCGAATGCGCAGGAAAGTATTATACTATTATTTCAACGGAGTTGAACAAGGACTATAAGGAAACTCTTGACGATGACCAAATTGTGTATGGCAAATACTACAGGGATGACCCAGTGTTTGCAAAGCGCACAAGTGAGGAAATTGCCACAATGAGAAATATCCTTGAATCACACAACTCAACAACACTTGAAGAAAAGATTGCCCGACTTGAAGGCATTCTTGAAAAGGTGAAAAAATGAAGATAAGCGAAATTATTGACATCATAGAGCAATATGCACCAATTCCCCTTGCAGACGAAGGGGACAGACCCAAAGTTGGTTTGCAAATTGGCAACAGAAACAACAAGTGTACTGGTGTTGTAACCTGTCTTGATGCAACTCTTGACGTCATAAAATTGGCAGTTGAAAATGGTTGCAATATGGTGGTGTCACATCATCCTATGATATATTACCCCCTTCAAAAAATTGATGAAAGCGAAGTGGGGGGCGAGGCAATTGCATATGCATTCCGTCACGGCATCACAGTTTATTCTGCTCACACCAATTTTGACAAATGCGAAGTGGGCACAAATGCATCTCTTGTGAAGATGTTTGACGGCAAAATTGTGGACACTTTTGAGTGTTGTTTTGTTGCCGAAGTTGCACCTATATCAGTTGGCGACCTTGCAAAGAAAGTGGCAAGAGTCCTTGGCGATAAGTCAGTGAAAGTGGTGGGCAACTTGGACAAAATGGTCACAAAATTTGCAGTTTGCTCCGGTGGTGGCGGAGGCTCATACAGTTATTTTGGTTACGCCACAAGAAATGCCGATGTTTATATCTCTGGCGACATGCCACATCATATGTATCGTGAAGCAGTGGGCAGAGATTTTCCTGCCATAGAGTTTTCACACTATGCAAGCGAAATTATGGCAGAAGACGTCTTTGCTTCCATCATTGGAAACAAAGTTAAAGTTATAAAAGCAAATCAACCCTGTCCATTTAGGACATTGGAGGAAATATGAAATTTGATACAATACTCGAATACCAAAGAGTAGATCTTGAGCTTATTGCTCTCGAAACAGAAGCCACATCAAGCAAGGAACTTGCATCACTTCTTGCTGCAAAGAAAACCCTTGACACAGCAACAAACACTGTTGGCAAACTTTCAGCAGAAGCAGGCGAAATCATTGCAAACCACGGAAAAATCCAAAGCAAGATTGACGATCTCAAAACCAAACTTGATGAATATACTGGACTTCTTGAAGACTTGGATGACGTAAAGGAAGCAGAATATTATCTTAAAGAGGTTGATGGCATCATCAGCGAAATCATTGCCCTTGAAAAAGAAGCAAGCAAGGAAATGAATCGCATTGACAGTGTCACCGATGATTACAAGAAAACATGGGATGCAGGCACAAAGGCAAGCGAAGGCTTCAAGCAAGCAAAGGCTGTCTATGACAAATTTATGGCAGATTTGCAACCAAAAGCCAATGAAATCAAGGCAAAACTCGATGCTCTCCAAAAGGAAATCCCTCAAGAATTGATTGCAAAATACAAGGCACTTCGTGATCCTAAAAAGATGCCTGTGTTTGTTGAATATGACGCATCAAAGAAGATTTGTGGCAGATGCCGTATGGAAATGCCCAATGACGTCATTGAAAAACTCCGTCAAAGTGGGGACTATGCAGAGTGCCCCAACTGCAGAAGAATCAATTATCTTCCTTAATTATTATGAATTGCCACAACGATGTAAACGTGTACAGTGTCAACACACTGGAAAAGCACGGAGCAGGATTTCCACTTGACGGTGCATCCAATGAAAGAATTCTTTCATTGAATGGGCTTTGGAGATTCCGTTTTTATAGTTCCGTCCTTATCCTTGACAGACATCCTGCAACGTGGGATGAAATTGAAGTGCCATCAAATTGGCAAGTGAAAGGATATGGCAAGCCTATTTACACCAACATAAAATATCCCTATCCCATTGACACAAAGCATCTCAAAAAGCCTCATATTGATGACAAGGAAAATGCTTGCGCAGTGTATGAAAGGGATTTTGTCATTGACAAACTGGACTCACTTGTCAAAATCAATTTTGGCGCAAATAGTGGGGCAGAACTTTATATCAATGACAAGTTTGTAGGTTACAGCGAAAGCAGTTTTGACTATCAAGAATACAACATCACGGACTTTGTCAAATTGGGACAAAACACAGTGAAGATTGTTGTGTTCCGTTATACCACAGGCAGTTATCTCGAAGATCAAGATATGTGGCGCATATCAGGGTTGTTTAGAGATGTCAACATCATTTTTGAACCATATTGTCACATCTCAGACGTTTATGCCAAGGCAAAGTTCAATGACGACTTTACTGAGGCAAAATTCAAATGCAAGGTTGATATTGCTTGCGACAAGGATGACTATGGCGATGGAGATGTCACCGTCGAACTCATTGACCAAAATGGCGAGGTGGTTGTAAAGGATAGTTTTAGAGTGCTGGAATTTGATGAAGGGGACACCTTCCAAATGAAATTCAAGGGCAAGGTGGACAATCCACACCTTTGGAGCAGTGAAGACCCATATCTATACAAACTCCGAGTCACACTCACTGAAAATAGACATTCCGGTGTTGTTGAAGTGGACAGACGTGAAATCAATTTTGGTTTTAGAAAAATTGAAGTTGTGCCACAAACTGATGAAAGAGATACAACCATTCTTTTGAATGGTAAAGTGCTCAAAATCCGTGGTGTTAATCGTCACGAATTCCACCCTGACTTTGGTCATGCAGTGCCAAAGGAAGTCATTGAAAAGGATATTATCCTTTGCAGACAAAACAACATCAACAGCATACGTACATCACATTATCCAAATTCTCGCCACTTTTATGACCTTTGCGACAAGTACGGCATTATGGTCATGTGCGAAAACAATCTTGAAACCCACGGCATTGCAAGAAAAGTGCCAAGGTCCAATCCTATTTGGGTGAAGCAGACTTGTTGGCGTATGGAAAATATGGTGCGCACATATCGCAACCATCCTTCAATTCTTTTCTGGTCGTTGGGCAACGAGTCCGGCGACAAGGGCAAGAGTTTTGTCAAAATGAGAAAGACAGCATTGTCTCTTGACAAAACACGTCCCATCCACTACGAGCCAGACGGACGTCTTGAAGTCAGTGATATTATGAGTGAAATGTACACTCCTGAATCCAAGATGGAAGAAATTGGGCTCAACAAAACCCACAACCATTCAAGAGCGCCTTGGGCACCTTTTGGTCATAGACTCAGCCCTAAAGCATATCGTGACAAACCTTTTATTTTGTGCGAATATGCCCACGCAATGGGTAACTCACTTGGCAATTTCCAAGACTATTGGACACACTTCAAAAAGTACGACAGGCTTTGTGGTGGCTACATTTGGGACTTTGCAGACCAATCAATCAAACGTATGCGCCAAGACGGCACAGCAGAGTGGACATATGGTGGCGATTGGGATGACCAACCCAACGATGGCAACTTTGCTTTCAACGGAATTTTCCGTGCCGACCGTACACCAAACCCTGCACTCTATGAAGTGAAAAAAGTCTATCAACAAGTTGATTTTGCCCTTGTAGATGGCAAGGTGGAAATCCTCAACAACTATATGTTTACAAACCTCAACAAGATGTTTGCCTTGACAATGAAACTCATTGAAAAGGGTGCTGAGAAACAAGTTGTCACAATGGATATGCCATCAGTTGCACCCGGTGAAAAAGCACTTGTTGACATTCCATTTGAATGGGCAAATAGCGACACACATCTCACAGTGCAAGCAATTCAACTTGCAGATGACAGGGGTGTTGAAAAGGGCAGTGTTGTATGTGAAGAACAATTGGAACTTGCACCCTTTGCACCCACAGAATTTGCAATGGAAGAAGGCAAGTCAATTGTTGACAATGGCGAGCAAATTTTGCTTGAAGGTGGCAGACTTATTTGCGCCATTGACAAAGCATCGGGATATATTGTAAGTGTCAAAAAAGATGGTTTAGAACTCATTTCTGGACACATAAAGCCCAATTTCTGGCGTGCACCCATTGACAATGACTTTATCCCACACGTTGGCAACACCTTGAAAAAACTCCTTGGAGTGTTCTTCTACAAGCGCACAACCAATGATATGGTGACAAGCAAAATCAAGGTTGGAGCAAAGAGTGTTGAAGTCAGTTGGCAATCATCACGTATGCCTGTGTTGAAGGCAATCTATGAAGCAGGCAAGGACGGCATCAAGGTTTCATTGAAGTGCCGTGGCATCATCTATGACTTGCCAAGATTTGGTTTCAAAGGCAAACTCAACGTCAGTGATGACATTGCATTCTATGGCAAAGGACCACACGAAAACTACTGCGATAGAAAGACAGGGGCATTCCTTGACACATATGAAGGAAAGGTGACTGACTTTGACCACGGCTATCTTTATCCACAAGAAAACGGCAACCATTGTGACGTGAGATGGATGAAGGTTGGCGGGGAAAATGGATTGACATTTGAAGCATTGTCAAAACCATTTGAATTCAGTTGCCACAAATATAGCATTGACACACTTGAAAACACAAAGCACTTGCACGAAATGGTCACGGAAGACGATGGCGTGTATGTGTATATTGACGGTGGACAGAGAGGTGTCGGTGGCGACCTTCCTGCAATCGCATTGACAAAGGCAAGATATAAAATCCCTGCCAACAAAACACATCAATTTGATTTCATCATCAAATAATCAAAACAAAAGACATCAATTTAGTACGGCTGTTGTAAAGCCGACTGCAATAAGGAGAATATATGAATATCGAACTTAAAGACGGAAGCAAAATCGTGATTGAACAACCTGCAACAGGTTATGACATCGCAAAGCAAATCGGTGAAAGACTGGCAAAAGTGGCACTTGTATGCAAAGTTGACGGTGTACTTACTTCACTGAGAGAAACAATCGACCATGATTGCAAATTTGAAGTGTTGACTTGGAATGACGAAGAAGGCAAATCTGCATATCGTCACACCGCATCACACATTCTTGCACAAGCAGTGAGAAACATCTATCCCACAGTGCAACTCGCAATTGGTCCTGCAATCGAAAACGGATTCTACTATGACTTTGATTTCAAGACACCTATCAACCAAGGCGACTTTGACAAAATCGAAGCAGAAATGAGAGCAATCATCAAAGCAGACCTTCCCATTGAAAGAAAAGTTGTTTCAAGAAAGGAAGCAGAAGCAATGCTCAAAAAGATGAAGCAAAACTACAAGATTGAACTCCTCAGCGACATTCCTGAAGGAGAAGAAATCTCATTCTATACACAAGGGGACTTTATTGATCTTTGTGCAGGTCCTCATCTTGCATCAACAGGCAAAGTGAAGGAATTCAAATTGACATCACTGACAGGCGCATACTGGCGTGGCAGTGAAAAGAACAAGATGCTGACACGTATTTACGGCACAGCATTTGACAAAAAGGCAGAACTTGAAGAATATCTCAAGAAACTTGAAGAAGCAAAGATGCGCGATCACAACCGTCTTGGCAGAGATCTTGGATTCTTTATGACAGACGAAAACGTTGGTCAAGGCTTGCCCCTTATTATGCCCAAGGGCGCAAGAATCATCCAACTTATGCAACGTTTTGTTGAAGATGAAGAACAAAAGAGGGGCTATCTTCTCACCAAGACACCTATCATGACCAAGAACAATCTTTTCATCACCTCAGGACACTGGGATCACTACAAAGACAAGATGTTCTACATTGGCGAAGAAGGTGTTGACGATGAAATCTTGGCACTCCGTCCTATGACATGCCCCCTTCAATTTACAATCTACAAAAATGGTCTTAAATCATACCGTGATTTGCCCGTGAGATATGCCGAAACAGCAACTCTCTTTAGAAAGGAAGCAAGTGGCGAAATGCACGGCCTTACAAGAGTAAGACAATTTACACTCTCAGACGGACACATCGTCTGCACACCTGACCAACTTGAAAAGGAATTTGAAGGCGCGCTTGATCTCATCAAGTATCTTGTCAACGTCCTTGGCCTTGAAAACGATGTCACATATCGTTTCTCACGTTGGGATCCACAAGATGCAGACAAGTATGTTGGCACAGCAGATGACTGGAACAGAGTTGAAACAACAATGGAACAAATCCTTGGCAATCTTGGCATCGAATATGACACAGGTTGGGGCGAGGCAGCATTCTATAGTCCTAAACTTGACGTCCAAGGCAAAAACGTCCACGGCAAGGAAGACACAATCTTCACAGTCCAAATCGACTTTGCACTTGCAGAAAGATTTGATATGCTCTACATTGACGAGAATGGCGAAAAGCAACGTCCTCTCATCGTCCATAGAAGTTCAATCGGCTGTTATGAACGTACATTTGCAATGCTCATTGAAAAATACAACGGCGCATTCCCCTTGTGGTTGTCAGCAGAGCAAGTTCGTGTCCTTTCATTGACAGACAGAACAATTGACAATGCACAAGAAATTGCAAAATCACTTCTCAGCGCAGGCATTAGAGCAGAAGCAGACATTAGAAGTGAAAAACTTGGCAAGAAGATTCGTGAAGCACAACTTGACAAAGTCAACTATATCGTTGTCATCGGTGACAAGGAAGCAGAACAGGGACTCATCTCAGTCCGTCACCGTGCAGAAGGCGATCTTGGCACAATGACACTTGATGCATTCAAAGCAAAAGTCCTTCTTGAAACCGCAGAAAAGAGAAAGGACAAATAATCAAACAAACACAAAACAAAAAGCCACTCGCAAGAGTGGTTTTTTTGTACAAAAAACGAGTTTTGTATAATAATGTAAAAAAAGTGCATAATTAGTCATTCGGGGATAGAAAATAAATTGACATATCGCAAAATGGGGTGTTATGATTGAATCGATGATAACTGAATATTATTCAGTTTAGAACGAAGGAGGATAAAATCATGTCAACTCCAAACAAAAACAAAAAATATACATCAGATGATGCCAAGAGAAAGGCGTGGACGTCAATCATTGCCTTTGTGGTTCTTCTTGCAATCATTGTGACAGTGCTTTTGCTCACTTTGACAAAATGCAATCAAGACAACATTGGTGACAACACTGGTGGAAGTAATAATCCAATTGGTGGTGGAGCAGACGATGTTGATCCCCCTGTCGATGGAGATGGTGATGGCGGTATAAATGCACCTTGCACCCACAATATCGTCATTGATCAAGCAGTTGCTCCCGATTGCTTGAATACAGGACTTACCGAAGGCTCACACTGCTCACTTTGTGGTGTAGTGATCGTTGCACAAACCGAAGTGGCCGAACTTGGACACACTGTGGTTGATGACCCTGAAGTGCCTGCCGATTGCTTGAATGCAGGACTTACTGCCGGCTCACACTGTGACATATGTGGCGAAGTGATTGTTGCACAAACCGAAATCCCTGCACTTGGTCACGATTATCCTGAATATCAGAATGATTGGACACCAGTTGCAACCAATAATGGCGACAATCATATTTATGTATGCCGAAATGGTTGCGGTATTGATTTGGTTGAAGATCATGAGTTTAGTTGCGAAGTTTGGGAAGGTGCTACATGCACAGAGGATGGATATGCCGATTATACCTGCTATATCTGTTATGCAACAAAGCATGAAACAATGGAATCCTTGGGCGGACACGTTTGGGAATTGTATGGTGGCAGCAATGGTGATGGCACTCACACCGTAGGTTGTGAAAGATATTGGGATGACATACTTCATTGCACAGAAACAACTGTGGTTGACTGCACTTTCACCAGCCAAGTGATAGAACAAGCAACCTGCACGGCAGAAGGTAGCATGCAGTATGAATGTGAATATTGTAGTTATAGCTATACTGATATTATCCCAGCAACAGGACACTACACACACGACAGCGATATTTTTAGGTGTGATGAATGTGAGATTGATTTTAGATTGTATGAAGCTGGTTACAAAATCAAAGATGGCGACCAATTTATATTCTGCAGTCTTGATGGTGACGAATATGGTGAAAGAGCGTTTGCTCCGACAATTGATGCCACTGCTGGCAACATTGACAATCTTATAGATGGCGAACTTGTCACGGATATCAAAAAATATTTGAT
>JAZRGC010000021.1:0-7449 GCA_045643985.1 Clostridia bacterium | reverse complement strand
ACCATTGAAATACACAAAAAGAGCAGTCCGTGGATTTGTTGCCATAATACTTGTTGAAACAGCAACAATGGCAGCATTATTTTTCCATCTCAGTGGAGTGTTTCAAGATGAAGATGCATTTTTTAGATATGTTGCAATTTTGATGTTTCCGTTAATCTATCCACTTGTTTTCTTGTTGATAATGTCGGTTGTGAATATGTTTGAAGGGCTCAACAACCTAAGATATGAGCGCAAGACAAAAAAACGACTGAAACAAGCAGACTTGATCAAAATTGCCGTGACAGGCAGTTATGGAAAAACAAGTGTAAAAAACTTCTTGAAAGAGTTGTTGGATGTAAGGTACAAAGTGTTGGCAACACCAGAGAGTTACAACACTCCGATGGGCATTTCCAAAACGGTTGCCAGTCTTGACGTATCACATCAAGTGTTCATTGCAGAAATGGGGGCAAGGCGAGTTGGCGATATCAAAAAATTGATGAAGATTGTCAATCCTGACATTTCGGTGCTTACTGGCATCAACACTCAACACCTTGAAACGTTCAAGTCGAAAGAGAACATAGTGCGTGAAAAATTGCAAGTTGTAAGAATGTCGCATAGTGACGCCAAGTCTTTTATAAACGGCAATCTAAAATGCTTAATTGATGAATTTGATGACTTGAAATCAAGAGATATAACCTTTGTTGCAACGCCAAATGATGCTGTGTATGCGAGTGATATTGTTGTCAATGAAGACGGCTGTGCTTTCAACTTGCATTTTGGAGAAGATGTTTTTTGTGCAACCACACATCTTATAGGGATGCACAATGTGGAAAATTTGGCAGTGGCATCTGCAGTTGCATATGCACTTGGAGTGTCTCCAAAGCATATAGTGGAGAGAATTGCAGTCATTGAGCCTGTGCCACATCGCCTGCAACTCATTTCAAATGGAGTTGTGAAAATAATTGATGACACATTCAATGGCAATCCTTATGGCGCAAAAAACGCCCTTGAAACCCTACAAAGCTTCTCTGGCAGAAAGATTGTTGTCACACCCGGTCTTGTTGAGTTGGGGGATAGCGAAAAGGAAGAAAATATAATGCTAGGTCAAAGGATTGCCGAAGTTGCCGACATTGCAGTTTTGATTGGTGGCAGGTGCAGTGCGCATATTCGCAAAGGTATGGAAGATTTTCAAGGCGAAATACTACATTTTGCCACCTTAAAAGAAGCGCAAAAGTCCTTTCAGGACTTTATCCACATAGGCGACAACATTTTGTTGCTCAATGATTTGCCTGATATTTATGAGGACTAGGGGGATTATGAAGAAGAAAATTGCATTAATATTTGGTGGAAAATCGGTTGAAAGGGATATATCAGTCATCACAGCAGTGCAAACATACAAAGCACTTGATGACAAAAAGTATGCCGTAACACCCATTTTCATATATGAAGGGGATTTTTACACTGGCAACTTGAAAACTCTAAAAGATTTTGCCCCATTTGTTCCAACTGCTCACAAAAAATTGACATTGCTCGGTGGCAAGTTTTGTCAAGTGAAAAAGAACAAACTCATTCCTATTTTCAAACCTGACGTAGTTGTCAATTGTTGTCACGGTGGAGAAGGGGAAAACGGCACCTTGGCAGGTGTGTTGGAATTCAATGACTTGCCTCATACAAGCCCAGGAGTATTGCCGTCAGCCATTTGTATGGACAAAACAGCAAGCAAAGTGCATTTTGACAGCCTTTTCTTGAACACAGCCAAGTCAAAATGGTTTTTAAGAAAGGAATATGAAGAAAATGCCAATGAAATCCTTGAAATGCTTGAATCTCGTCTTGATTATCCAATGATTGTCAAGCCTGCACATCTAGGAAGCAGTATAGGAATAAATGTTGCCACCAACAAAGATGAACTTAAATTTGCCATTGATGTGGCAGTAGAGTTTGATGACAAGATTTTGGTTGAACATAAACTGAGCAACTTTGTCGAAGTCAATTGTGGTGCATTCAGGAGTGCAGAAGGGATTGTTGTTTCAGCCACTGAGCAACCTTTGTCAAAAAGCAATTTTCTCACTTTTGCTGACAAATATTCAACAGGAAAAATGAGTGGTGGTGGACACATAATTCCAGCACAAATCGGCAATCTAAACAAACAAGTGCAAGAAACAACCCATATGTTGTACAACAAATTGGGGCTTTCGGGAGTTGTGAGATTTGATTACTTGGTTGATGTAGAAAATGAAAAGATCTACATCAATGAAATCAACACCGTGCCAGGCTCACTTGCTTATTATCTTTTTGAATATATTGGAATTGGTTTTGGAGAAATGATGGATAAAATAATTGAGCAAGCAGAGATTGATTTCCTAGACAAAAAATCTCGCAGACACAATTTCGCCACAGACATTCTCAGCAACTTCAAACAGGGGGCAAAACAACCAAAACTAAATCGATAAAAAATATAAGGCACTCAACGAGTGCCTTTTTTTGTGCAGATCATTTTATTATTCTTGTGCGACAATATAGTCGCCAACAATTTCAATGTTATCTTTTTGTGATAGGGGAATAAACAATCTTATCTGTGCCTCTGCTTCGTTTTCTTTAAACATAAAACCAAGCATTTTTGCCACTGTGTCGCCTTCCAATGACGGAGTGGAGTTGTCTGTGATTTTCAATGTTCCGCCACCATATACACTTGTCATTTGACCGGGGAATGTTTCATATCCCCTTATCATAACATAGTCATCATCGGTGTATATCACCACAACATTTTTTACATCAAGGTCAAGGATAATCTTTTCAACAGGCTTATGATAACTCAAATCATAGATTTTTGCTGTGGAATTAAACCCTTTAGATGCACGATAATCCCCTGTTTCTGCTCTCCAATTGTCAGGGGATATTGCGCCAAGCCCTGCAGAAATAAGAACAAACACTGCACCGACAATCATCACGCCGTAGCAAATGGTTTGAAAATCTAGTTTGAACTTTTTCTTTTCCACAATCTTTGTGGTGGGTTGTTCGTCTTCATCAACCTTTTCTGCAACGTACTTGCTGTCATATTTCTTTTTGTAGCGAATGAAGCAGTCAATAAGCAACATTCCTATGCCAACAAATAGAGCAAAACATCCAAACAGAATGAGAAACACCATAGGTGACTCAAATGCGATATATGTGACAACAGAGTAGATGAAACCAACCACTCCAATGCCAAAACATAGCACTGCCAACAATATGAACAATACAAAGGGCAAAATTGCCAGCCCCTTCATTGCTTTTTCTTTGTCAAAATTATTTCCCATACTTTAATTTTAACAACTTTACAAAAATAGTCAACAAAACAAGCAAATAATGCTATAGTCAACCAAGCCAGTGTACTTGTCTTGCTTGACAATATTCTAAACAGCATAATATAATTGCTTTGCTCTTTATGGCAGTTTTCCACAAACAATATTTTGCAAAATGTAATTTGACGAAAGAATTTAAGACGTGGCGTGCAAAATGTTTTTGATGCAGTCTTAGGAGGATTATGCTTTTGAGAAGAAAAATTTATCGACCATTTAGTGTGTTTGCATATTTGATTTCATTAGCATCTCTGCCTTTGGGTGTGTATGCATTGAGTTGTGGCATAATTAAACAAGAAATAGGACTTATAGTTCTTGGAATTCTCTTAATTATAAATTTTCCTTTGGCTATAAATATGTTTGGGGGATATATCATTATTGATGGTGAAAAAATAATAATTAGGAAATTTTTGTTTAAAAAATCATCTGAGGTTCCTTTGAACAGCATTAAAGAGATCTATGCTTGCATGGAACACTTTGAAAGGACTACACGGTTCCAAGTAAGCATAATGAGAGCGAATTCAAGCAAGGGAGCAATAATCGGAATGGGAGCTATACATCTACGATCCTTGATTAAGACATTGAATGTTCCCGTAAACATACATGAAACGAGTTTTTTTCTTCTCCCAAATGTTAAATTGCTTTTGCAAAAAGGACAACTTACACGAGTTAAAGCAGAACGCCTGAAAGAAAAATTCCATCTTTCTCAAAAATTCTTCGACAAGTATTATGTCGAACCAGAAAACAACACAATTTCTAATAATTAGTTACACCATTTAAAATTTAAATTCAACAAAAACACATTGATAAAGTCACCGTTATGGTGGCTTTTTTTGTTTGCAAAAGTGGCAGGTTTTGTCAAAAGGAATCTGCCAAGTTCTAAACATTTGTACATTTGCATAATGTATCTCTATAGACGAAGTGCGAACTTTTACGACAGAATATTTCATTTTTTGTCATCACAATTAGTCTAATATGGGGGTTGCCAATGTTTTTGGTTGTCAAAAGGCAAAACATAATTTTTTATGTTGCATGTTTGGTGGCTGTGGTAGTGCTGTGTGTCAGCATATCATTTTCATCTATCGCAGGGGTATATTTTGGTGAAACCACACGTAAGATACCTGTGTATGCAGTTGCAAGGGATGAAGGAGCAGACAAAGTGATTGCTTTGACCTTTGATGCAGCATGGGGCGCAGACAAGACATTGAAGATCATTGAGATACTCAAAGAGTATGATGCCCATGCCACCTTCTTTTTGGTGGGGTTTTGGATTGACAAATACCCAGAAGAAACAAAAGCGATAGCCAAGGCAGGATTTGACATTGGCAACCACTCCGAAAATCATCTCAATATGCCACGTTTATCAAGTGAGAAAATGGCAGATGAAATCACTTCGGTCAACAAAAAGGTATTTGACCTTACAGGCACAACTCCAACCTTTTTTAGAGCCCCATTTGGCGACTATGCCAACAATCTTATGACTTGTGTTGAAGACCTTGGTATGGTGGGCATACAGTGGTCTATAGACAGCCTTGATTGGAAAGGGCTTGGAGTCAAAGAAATCACTGAACGCATTGTGCCAAAAGCCAAGAGTGGCGATATTGTGCTGTTCCACAACAACAGCGACCACGTGCTTGACGCTTTGCCAGTAGTGCTAGAAGCATTGCGCAATAAAGGATTTAAGTTTGTTGCTCTCAGCGAAATGGTGATGACAGACAACTGTTATGTGGACTCACAAGGGGTCCAAAGGAAAAGATAATCAAAATACAAGGAGAAAGAAATGAGTTACGATCAACTGGAAAACAACAAAGTATATCTATCAGGCACAGTGTCCAATTCCCCTGAGTTTTCACACGAAGTTATGGGCGAAGGCTTTTATGACTTGGTTCTTGACGTCCAAAGGCTAAGTGGACAATCAGACAAGGTGCCTCTCACTATATCTGAGCGTCTTATGGGAGAAACTGCCTTTGGGCCCGGCGAGAAGGTGGGAGTTTATGGGCAACTTCGCAGTTACAACAAAGTGGTCGGCGACAGGAGTAAACTTGTATTGAAAGTTTTTGTCCGTGAACTTGGCATAGGAGATGATCAAAATCCAAATTATATAGAGATTGAAGGGTACGTGTGTAAACCGACAGTGTATAGAACAACTCCTTTTGGCAGAGAGATATGTGATGTGTTGCTTGCAGTAAATAGAGCCTACAACAAATCGGACTATATTCCGTGTATCGCATGGGGAAGAAATGCACGCTATGCTCAATCCTTTGCAGTTGGCGACAAAGTTCTAGTTTCGGGACGTATTCAATCACGCGAATACCAAAAGGCACTCGAAGACGGCTCATATGAAAGTCGTGTTGCTTATGAAGTGTCCATAAACAAGATAGAAAAGACAACATAAGCAAGATAAATGCACAGACACAAAATACAAATAAAATGACAAATCCAACAAAATAGTCAAAAGTCAGTATTTACAAGCAGTCAAAAGTCGTGTATAATATTCCCTAACAGGCGCGCTTGCACATATCGTGCGCGCTTAGGGGGAAAGTATGAATGTAAAAGACTACGTGTTGAAAGTCGTATATGAATGTGATGGGCAAACCAGATGGCTTATTGATGACAATGACGATATTCTGTCCTTTGAAGATATGGGGGACAGCAATCATATCAAACTCAAAGTCCGTGCTAAAAAGCCTGTCAACATTGTGCTGGCAGAATTAATCTATGATCACTATTTTGAAAGTGAGGAATGGTTTTATGGCGGAGGCTATCAAAGTTGGTCCACGTCAAAGGAATACAGAAGGGGAGATAGACAATACGGCTTGCGTTTTCCCTGCAGTGTAGTTCCACTTGCCAAAACCTTTGCGGGTGCATCTGGGGATGCATATTTCACAGAATATGGCAAGGATTTGTATCACTCAAATACATACACTTATCTTCGCAAGGGCAATCATTTGGATTTCTTTGGCACATTGAATGATCGCACTGGCTATACAATTTTTTATGCCGATATGACAGCCAATGTTTTTGCAATAGAAAAGGATGTTGAAGGTGTTGTCATAGACGGAGAATATGAGTTGTTTGACGTTTGCTATTATGAAGGCAGTTATGATGAGGTTTTCGACAAGTATTTTGAAGACTATTCAAGAAAAGCAACAGGCAGAGTAGATCATCTTGCAGGATACACATCATGGTATAACTATTTCCAAAACATCACTGAGGATATTATTGTACGTGATCTCAATGGGCTTTTTGAAAAAGCAGGAGATAAGGCAAACATCTTCCAAATCGACGATGGATATGAAAGTATGGTTGGCGATTGGTTGACTTTGAAACCTGAGTTCCCCAATGGTATGGGTTATCTTGCAGATGAAATCCACAAGAAAGGCTATAAGGCAGGCATTTGGCTTGCTCCATTTGCAGCACAATTCAAGGCACAACTTGTAAAAGATCATCCTGATTGGTTTGTCAAAGACAAGAAGGGCAAAATGGTCATAGGTGGATTCGCTTGGAATGGCTTTTATGTTTTGGACATCGAAAAACCTGAGGTCAGAGAATATATCAAGCACGTCTTTGACGTAGTTTTCAATGAATGGCATTATGATATGGTCAAACTTGACTTCTTGTATGCCGTTGCAATCCATCCACGTATGGGCAAATCACGTGGGCAACTTATGCATGAAGCAATGGATTTCTTGCGTGAATGCTGTGGCGATAAGATTATTCTTGGCTGTGGTGTGCCATTGTCAGCAAGTTTTGGCGTTGTTGATGCTTGCAGAATAAGTTGCGATGTGGAACTTTCTTTCAAAGATAAGTTCTACACCAAAATAACAAATCAGGAAATTATATCTGCCAAAATGGCAATGAACAATAGCATTTTCCGTAGGCATTTGAATGGACGTATTTTTGCCAATGATCCCGATGTATTCTTCTTGCGCAATGGTGGCATGACACCTGCAAAGTACACTTGGGAACAAAAGAAACTCCTTGCAAAAATCAACAATATGTTTGGATCTGTGCTGTTTGTCAGTGATAATGCAGGGGAGTATGATGACGAACAAGTTGATGTGCTCCTTGACTCCTTCAAAAAGTTTGAAGGTAAGGTTTTGTCTGCTGAATATATTGTTGACAAAGCAAG